>CANINJ010000007.1 GCA_947468985.1 Bacteroidota bacterium | reverse complement strand
ATAGGAATCAAATTTAAACTTGGTTTTCCAACAATATAATTAGAAATATGAAAGTAGGAAGATGCTATTTTAGCACTACCTTTTTTGGTTTTAAACCCAATAAAAGCATTGCCTTCTATGGAATTTTCATTTTTTAAATTTGGGTTTCCTATGTTGTCAAAACCGTCAAAACTATTGAATAAATAAAACCCATATCCTTCAGAAACCGAAGGTGCTCTTTCGCCATATCCAAAACCAAATCCATATTCAAAACCTTGCAGATTGTAATTATAATTAGAGGAGAAACTTTTTAAAAACCTATTGTTTTGCGCCCTCATTTTAGGATAAAAAATTTGCAAACTTTCCAATCCAAATTGGCTTTCAACTTTATTTATATGACTTCCAAGTGACACTGAAGTTTTAAGACTTGAATGACAATTTAAAGCATAATTATCTTCTATAAAAAAACCATTATAAAATGTACTCACATCGGGCCAAGTATACATAAACATTGGGTTTTCATTTGGATTATTTGGATACATTGTCATTTCGGCAACCGATTTATTGTAAAAAGAATTTGCATTTAATAAAAAGAAATGGTTATTATAATTTCCATTAATTTTAGAATAATATCCATACGTTTTACTCCAGCCAGGCATGTCCATGTGAATTGCAACAAAAGGTCGTTTTGTATCGTCCATTTTATGGTTTATGCTATTGAAATACAATTTTGTTTCCCATTTTTTTATAGTAGATGTTATTGGTAAATAGTCAAATTTTAATGCGGTAATAATTGCCTCCGCAACAGCAACATCCATTGGTAAAGCTGGATAACCGATATTGGTAGCTTTATCATAAATAAAAGATGCTTCTATGCGTTTATTTGTATCTAATTTATATCCAGAAGTTCCTGAAAAGTTGACCTTTTTAAATTGAGAAAACAAAATTTCTTGATTGCCACCAGCTATGTAATTTTCGGCATCACGAAACATAAAATCGGTGTCAACATAAAACAATTTATCAGAATAATTTAATGATGTTCCAATAATTTTCTGCTTGTTATTGGTTTCAAAACCTGTGTTTAAACTAAAATCCCATTTTTGATTTCCAAATGTTGATTGATTTCGTTTTAAGTCAATAGAACCACCAATTGTACTTCCAAAACAAGCCCCTTCTTGACCCGAACAAATGGTTGCCTCCGATAGATTAGAAACTTCTACGTAGGAAGTTATTGGATCCATTTTATCTGTACAAGCACCAAAAATTCGCATTCCATCAATGGTTACCAATGTTCGCTCTGTTGGCATACTATTAATTATTGGCTCCCAAGCATAAGCACCTCGCTTAATCATATCAACTTTTGATGATTTTTGCAAATAATCATCAATCGTTGTAAGTGGTTTAGATTGTTTTTCAGAAACTTGGGCTTTTTTGCCAATAACTATCACCTCTTTTATTTCAATAGGAATGATAGAATCCGTTTGAATTACTTGTGAAAAAACAAAATGAAACGAATTCATCAGAAAAAATAATATAACTTTATTTTTCATAATATTTTAAAAAAGGTCAAAAATCAATGCGATTTTTGACCTAATTAATTAATTGTTAAAATTCGAAATCAAAGTAAATACTACTTCCTAAAACAGTATCTGATATTTCTTCTCCTTTAACAACTTCACCATTTGGATTGACTAATTGCAGATTAATTTTCCAATAACCTGTCATCGTCAAGGCCATTTTACCCGTGTATAAATCCCCTGGATTAATTTGAGTTGGATTGACATTATTTGGAGAACTATGGTTTCCCATACTTGGCATTCTTGGGTCAATTTTCAATGTATATCCATCAACAACTGGAAAATTCATCATGTCTTGCATTTTAAAAACACCCACCACCATATCATTTAAAGCAACTTTTGGGTGATGTGGCTCAGCATAAACCACAATATACATAATCCCGTCTGATCCAGTAAAAGTATTCACATTTCTTTCAGTAGCAGCCGGAACATCAATTACGGTAGTTACAGAATAGTTTGTGCCATTTACAGAATAATCTATTTTCAAATCCCAATATTCCGTAGCATTTTGAGCCATTTGAAAAACTATATATCCTTCATAAATCGTTCCGTCGGCAGTTATTTTTTCAACACCGGATTTAGGACAAGAATGCGTCATCATGGCCATGTGCATAAGTGGCATCCAATTTACAACTGCATTTTTCACATATTCATTTGTAGAATTATCTTTAATTCTAATTTTAATTTCATTGTATCCTTGTTCAACAGACATGTGAGAATACAATTCTATTGTATGGGTTGCATTTGAAATTTCTTTAAATTTTGAAATTCCTACTAACTCGTCAACTGGAGTTGTAGCATCATTATTTGAACAAGAAACAAGACTTATTGCAACTGCCAAAATAGCAATTGTATTTTTTATTATATTTTTCATTTTTGATATTCTTAAATTATTTAATTTATTGTATTTTAAAAGTGCACGAATAAAGTATCATAAAACTGTTGTTAAATGATACATTCCTAGCGAAAATTGATAAAATTTAAGAAATACAGGTTGGTGGATGAAATACGGTACAACTATTCAAATGAGAATAAAAGTTAGAATAGCTATTGTTGATTTGTGTTGTACTAAAATAAAAACAAGGTTTTACCTCAAAAGATTTAATATTTTCAATGAATAAAACTTCAAATTCTTGTGCAGCAATTTTTTTATCTGAAATAGGTTTTTCATTTTCAGCCGCTTTTGCCAATTCCTTCATTAATTGACATTTTCCATTACAATGAAGCATTGGTTTGTCTTTATTGACACATAAAACTTTCGAGATATATTCATAATTCACCACATATTCTACAACCGGAAGTACTGGTTTTAGAAGCATTAACAAGGCGAGAATGAATACTGTTTTTTTCACGATGCAAAGTTAGTTTAATTAATGCTATTTATTAGACCATAAAAAAATAATTTTCTTGAATTTATATAATGCAGGTTAAAATTATAAAACTTTGTTAAGCATTAAACCTTTTAAAACACAAACGGTCTTATATTTACATTAACTTAAAAAAGATATAAAATGAAAAAATTAATTGTAGCTGCATTTTTAGTTGTAGGATTTACAACATTTGCACAAGTTCAGATGAAGGAAAATGCTAAAAAAGAGCAAATGGAGAAAATGTCTCCTGCTGAAAGAAGCCAAATGGCATTGAAAAGAATGACGAAAAATCTGAGTTTAAATGAGGCGCAACAAAAACAGATGAGTGAATTACTTTCAGAAGCCGAAGCTAAAAAAGAAATTAATAACAAAGCCTCAAAAGCAGACCGTCAGTTGATGAAAGATAAAATTAGCAAAATTCTTACTCCAGAACAAAACGCAACTTGGGAGAAAATACAAGCAGAAAGAAAAGAGAAAATGGAAGGAAGAAAAGAAAAAATCAAAGAAAGAAAAGAACAAATAAAAGAACGAAGAGAAGAAAAAGGTGAGAAATCAGAAGATAAATAATCAATTATTTTTTTTTTAAATAAAAATCATTTAGATTTGAATTCAATTTAAATAAATTCTCATGAAAAAAATAATTATTGCTAGTTTTTTAATGCTTTCTTTTAGTTTATCTGTAAATGCTCAAAGCATAAAAAAAAATGTTGTAGCTAAAACGAAAGAAGTTGTTAATCTTACTCCAAAACAAGCAGCAAAAAAAGACGGAGTTGCTATTTCTGAATTTTTAGGACTTGACGAAAATTTAAGAACTGCTTTTATTGCTCTTTTCGAAATGAAACATAACGTAATGCAAAGTAGCTCTGAAACTGTTGAAAGCAGAAGAGAAATGTCAAGAATTGTAGGTTTAAAAATTGAAGCTACAATCGACTCAAAACAACTAGAAAAATTAAGAGCAAATGCAGCGCTTTATAATCAGTTGTTAAGTACTGATGCAATAGAAGTTAAAAAATAAGATTTTACATTATAAAAAAAGGGCTTTCATATTTGAAAGCCCTTTTTTTATTATAAAGTTTTAGCAACCTTTTCAATTGCTCGAATTGTGAAATCCAAATCTTCATAGGTTAATGCATCGGTTATAAACCAAGTTTCATAAGCCGATGGGGCAATATAAATTCCTTCGTTTAACAAGCCGTGAAAAAATTTCTTGAACGTTTCATTATCGCCTTTTGAAGCACTTTGAAAGTCAACAACAGGTTCGGCATCAAAATGAACCGAAATCATAGAACCAATTCTGTTAATTGTAAAAGCGATTCCATTTGAAGAAAGTGCTTTTTGAATTCCATTTTCTAAATAAATAGTTTTTTCTGAAAGTCGTTGAAACACCGCTTCATCTTCATTTAACGCTTTCAACATTGCCAATCCCGCAGCCATAGCCAAGGGATTCCCCGACAAAGTTCCCGCTTGATAAACGGGTCCTAAAGGAGCTAAATAATTCATAACTTCTGCTCTTGCTGCAAATGCACCAACTGGTAATCCACCTCCAATTACTTTTCCAAAAGTTACAATATCGGCTTTCACATTCAACAATTCTTGAACTCCACCTTTTGCCAATCGGAAACCAGTCATTACTTCGTCAAAAATTAAAAGTATTGCATTGTCCGTACAAATTTGTCGTAACGCTTCTAAAAACCCTTTATTTGGCGGAATACAACCCATATTTCCTGCAACTGGCTCAATTATTATTGCCGCAATTTCATTTTTATTTGCTTCAACAAGTACTTTTACACTTTCAAAATCATTGTATTTTGCTAATAAAGTATCTTTTGCCGTTCCTTCTGTAACGCCTGGACTATTTGGCGAACCAAAAGTTACCGCTCCGCTTCCCGCTTGAATCAAAAAAGAATCGGAATGACCATGATAACAACCAGCAAATTTGATTATTTTATCCTTTTTAGTAAATCCTCGAGCCAATCGAATGGCACTCATACAGGCTTCTGTTCCTGAATTTACAAAACGGATTTTATCAATTCCAGGCACCATTTTTATTGCTAATGCCGCAATTTGTGATTCAATTTCTGTGGGCATTCCAAATGAAGTTCCCAATTTTGCTTTTTCAATAACAGCGTCTACAACAGGGGGAAAAGCGTGTCCCAAAATCATTGGTCCCCAAGAATTTATATAATCTATAAATCGGTTTCCGTCTTCATCAAATACATACGCTCCCTTTGCACTTTTCGCGAAAATTGGTGTTCCTCCAACGGCTTTAAATGCGCGAACTGGTGAATTTACGCCTCCTGGTATTACTTGTTCTGCTTCCGTAAATAATTGACTGCTTCTTTGATACAACATTTTTAATTTGATATTTATGATGTTATTTATTCAACAATTAAACTCTGACCTATGGAAAGTGCATTGTCGGAAATATTATTTTTCTTTTTTAAATCGTCAATCGATACATTAAATTTCTTAGAAATCGAATACAATGTATCGCCTTGAGAAACCTGATATTCCTTGAAATTAGATTTGGTTTCAATTGATTTTACAACATAATCGTTGCCCAAAACCTCAGCATCATATTGATCCAAATGATAGCGTTCAATAATGGCAATTAATTTTTCTGGATATTTTGGATCTGTAGCGTAACCGGCGGTTTTCAGCCCTTTCGCCCAGCCTTTATAATCATCTTTCTCTAATTTAAATAATGGCTCGTACCATCTTCTTCCTTTTAGAAAAAGTGCGTGGTCATTATAGGATTCACTTGCTTGAGTGTATTTTCTAAAACACTCTTGAGCGCTATCATCATCATATTTAACAGAGGGTCCTGTCCAATCTTGATGGCATTTAATACCAAAATGATTGTTTGCCAAAGTGCTTAAAGGTCCAGTTCCTGCACCTGATTCTAAAATTCCTTGTCCAATGCAAATGCTTGATGGAATTCCAAATTGTTTCATATTATTTTTTGCAATATCTTTATATTGAGAAATATAAGCCAAAACCATTTCGGTGGTAACTTTTACTCTTGTTGTGGCTTCAAGAATTTCAGTTTTTGAAGAATTTCCTTCAGAAGAATTGTTTACAGTAGTATTACTTACAGAAGTATTATTTTCGTTTGATTTTTTTACAACAACATTGGTATGAGGTCGAGACTTACCTGATTTTGAGGTTTGAATTACAACTCTTTTAGAAACGCAACTCGCCACTAAAAATAAGACAAAAAGTAGGATCAATTTTCTAATCATTATATAGCAATTAATGGTAAATTTTTATTTTTAAGATTCCTATTCATTCCCTCAATTCCTTGAAGTCCGCCTGTGTGAATGGCTAGTATGTTTGCTCCTTTCGGGAAATATCCTTTATTGATTAAATCCACAATTCCAAACATCATTTTGCCAGTGTAAATTGGATCTAATGGAATATTAGTTTGTTTATAAAAATCATTAATAAAACGGATTAATGCTTCATTTATTTTTGCATAACCACCAAAATGATAGTCCAATTGTACTTCCCAATTTGAATTCGTTACAAATTTACGAATATCATCTGACAAAAAATCACCTTTTAGGGCTGGAAAACCAATTATTTTTTGATTTTCTTTTGCTGAATTGATTAATCCAGAAATCGTTCCGCCTGTTCCAATTGCACAACAAATATGAGTAAAATCAGCATCTTCAGGTGTTACTATCTCTTCGCAGCCTTTCACAGCAAGCATATTTGTTCCGCCTTCTGGCACTAAATAAAAATCGCCATAGTGTTCTTTTAATTTTTCATTAAATGAAGGCGTTGTTTTGTTTCTGTAAGCTTCTCGGGTTACAAATTCAAATTTCATTCCACAATTTTGAGCAAAAGTCAACGTGGAATTTTCAGAAATTTTAGATTCCAATTCATCACCGCGAATTATTCCAACAGTTTCGAAGTTATTTTCCTTTCCGGCATAAGCAACAGCCGCAATATGGTTTGAAAAAGCACCACCAAAAGTAATTAATTTTGATTTTCCTTCTGCTTTTGCTTGAAGCAAATTGTATTTTAATTTTCTGAATTTATTACCTGAAATAAAAGGATGAATCAAGTCTTCGCGTTTAATATGCAAAGTGATTTCATTTGGAAATGGAAAAAATATTTGTTGGTTGAAAACCAAAGATTTCATTTATAAAACTATTTATTACAAAGATAAGACATCTCAACTAAAAACGTAATTATATTAAATTCAATAGAAAAACAGCCTTTAAAAAGTAAGATTATTTGATAATCAACTTTCTATTTTCATAAAATAAAAAAATAAAACACATTTTTTATATTTTAAAATCAAAATGTTTATAAATTTGTTATGATGATTTACATTTAATAAAAAATAAAAATAAATTGAATTACTCCTCCCTCATTTCTGACCATATTGCGAAAAATATTTCAAGTGAATTAATTGCAAATCCCGAATTTATAAATTTCTCAAAATTTGTAAATACCACCGTTGCTGAACTTTCCAATAAAATTGAAATTCAAAATGTAAAAATGAAAGAAAGGGACAATATGATAATGAATTCAGCATTTAATTCAATTATTATTTTTGATCAATCCGGAATACTTACGTTTTGGAATATGAAAGCAGAAACTGTTTTTGGAAGGAAAAAAGAAGAAGTTCTAGGTAAATCCATATATGAAGTAATTGTTCCAGTAGACAATTGTATTAAATATTCTGAAGTCATAGAAAAGTATATCAAAACAGGTGACGAAAAATTCATGAAACGTCCAATTGAACTTGCTTTGATACACAAAACGAAAGGAATAATCATTGTTGAAATGGCAATTACACAAGATATACAAGACGGGAAATTTCTTTTTTGCGCAATGATAAAAGACATTACAGAAATAAAAAAAGCAGCACTTATTTCAAAACAAGAGGAAAATAAATATAGAAATATTATTTCCAATATCCATGTGGGCATATCAGAAATTGATAAGGATGGAAAGATTCAATTTGCTAATAAATATTTTTCAATTATCACGGGCTATAAAAACAAAGAGCTTATAGGACAGAAGCCATTGGAATTGTTTGTAAACCAAGAAGACGCATTGCTATATGAATCGAAGAAAAAATTGAGAATCAAAGGACTTTCAGATGTGTATCAACTAAAAATAAAAAATAAAAAAGGTGAGACTAGATGGTGGACAGTTAGTGGCGCGCCAAAATATGATACAACTGGCAATGTGATTGGTTCAATAGCACTTCATATTGACATTACTGAAAAAAAACTATTGGAAATTGAACTTGAAAATGAAAAAACTAGCGCCGAAATAAGCACTAAAGCCAAAGAGCAATTTCTTATTAATATGAGTCACGAAATTAGAACGCCTTTGAATGCAATTGTTGGTTTTCTGAGAGAATTGAAACGAGAGGAATTAACAGAAAATCAGAAACTATTTGTAAACAATAGCTCTCTTGCGTCCTATCATTTAATGGCAATTATCAATGATGTATTGGATTTGTCAAAAATTGAAGCAAAGGAAATACTTCTTGAAAATAAAAAGTTTAATTTTAAAAATAAAATCACCAATGTAATTTCTGTACTTCAAATTAAAGCCAAAGAAAAAAATCTCAACTTAAATTTGTTTATATCCAACGAAATTGACACTGTTTTAAAAGGCGATATATTAAGAATCGAACAAATTATCTATAATATTGTAGGAAATTCGTTGAAATTTACCCACATAGGAAGCGTCTCTATTCGGTGTGAAGTGCTTGAAGATTTACCAAAATCACAAGACATTTGTATCACAATTTCTGATACTGGTATTGGGATGAGTACTGATTTTATTTCAAATATATTTCAGATTTTCACTCAAGAAAGCAATGCAATTGCACGAAAATTTGGCGGAACAGGTTTAGGAATGTCAATTGCCTATAAATTAGCACAATTAATGAACGGAAAGATTGAAATTGAAAGTAAAAAAAACCAAGGAACTTCAGTGAAGATCTACTTAAAACTGAGAAAAGCTAATAATAATAATAATAATAATAATAATAATAATAATAATATCGACCTTCAAAACATTTCAATTCTTTTGGTTGAAGACAATGCCATCAACAGACTTATTACGCAGAAATCTTTAGGGAATTATAATTGTAAAATTACTGAAGTAAATAACGGAGTTGAATCTGTTGAAATTCTAAAAATTCAAAAATTCGATATTATTCTAATGGATATTTTTATGCCTGAAATGGATGGTCTTGAAGCAACTCAAATCATTAGAGAAGAATTGAAAATCTTAACTCCAATAATAGCTTTTACAGCCAATGCATTTAAATCTGAAATTGAGAAATTCATTGAAATTGGCATGAATGCTTATGTTTTAAAGCCATTTGACGAAACTATTTTAGTTGAAACCATTGCAAAACACACCATTGATAAAAAGGATTTTACGAAAGTGTGATTCATAAAAAAACCGCAAATCACGTTCAGCAATTTGCGGTTTATTATTGAAATTAGAAATACTACAAAATATAATCTGTATTGATAAAATTCGATTCTTTACTATTCAACAACGCCTGTAAGATTTCATTGTTATAGTCATTGTCTTTTGACGCTACGAAAGTTCGAATAGAAAACGAACGCAAGGCATCGTGAATGCTCAAAGTTCCCACAGCAGAATCTTTTCGACCTGTGAACGGATACACATCTGGACCGCGTTGGCAAGAGCTATTTAAGTTTACTCGGGTAACTAAATTCACCAAAGTATCAATAAGTGGCGCAATGGTTTTAATGTCTCTCCCGAACAAACTCACTTGCTGCCCGTAATTCGATTCCGCCATATCTTTCAACGGTTCTTGAATGTCTTTGAAAGTCAAAATAGGTACGACAGGTCCAAATTGTTCTTCGTGATACACTCGCATTTCCTTATTTATAGGATATAAAATAGCTGGAAAAATATAATTATCAGAATGTTGACCACCTTTAGCATTGATTACTTTAGCGCCTTTGCTTGTGGCATCGTCAATCAATTCTTGAATATAAGCAGGTTTGTCTTTTTCTGGTAATGGCGTTAAGAACACCGATTTATCCCAAGGGTTTCCAAAAGTAAGCGCATCAACTTTTGCAGCAAATCTTTTATTAAATTCCTCAACAATGGATTCGTGAACATATAAAATTTTCAATGCAGTACAGCGTTGACCGTTAAAGGATAAACTTCCCGCAACACATTCTTGAATGGCCAAATCCAAATCGGCATCAGCCAAAACAATTGCAGGATTTTTAGCTTCTAAACCTAAAACCAAACGCAATCTGTTTTTATTTGGATGTTGATCTTGCAATGCAATTGCCGATTTACTATTTCCAATTAAAGCCAAAATAGCGACTTTTCCTGATTCCATAATTGGCGAAGCTACATCACGGCCTCTTCCATAAACAATATTGATAACTCCTTTTGGGAAACTGCTTCTAAAGGCTTCTAACAAAGGTGAAATTAATAAAACGCCGTGTTTTGCAGGTTTGAAAATCACCGTATTTCCCATTATAATTGCAGGAATTAGCAAGGAAAAAGTTTCATTTAAAGGATAATTGTAAGGCCCAAGACACAATACAACTCCAAGTGGTCCGCGACGAACCATTGCATTAATGCCTTGACTTTTTGTAAATCGAGCGCTATTTCTATCTAATTTTTTATAATCTTCAATCGTATCAACAATATATTCAACCGTTCTATCAAATTCTTTTTCAGAATCTGGTAACGATTTTCCGATTTCCCACATCAAAAATTTAACGACTTCATTACGAGTCAATTTCATTTGATTTACGAAATTCTCCATACATTTAATTCGATCCGTCACTTTCATCGTTGGCCAAATTCCTTGTCCATTATCATACGCATTTACAGCGGCTTCAACAACTTCATTGGCCTCTGAAACTCCCATTGTTGGAATCGACCCTAAAAGTGTTGGTGCATAATTTTCTGTAGATGAAATGGTAGAAAAAATTTCTGTAGTAGGTCCTTTCCATTCTTTTAAAGCTCCGTTGACCAAGTAGGTATTTTGAAATAATGGAGCGGTAATTTGAAATTCTTCGGGTATAAAACTCATAGTCGCTATTTTTTACAAATTTACACTTTATAAATATTGGAAGTCTCTAATTACAAACTATTTGAGTAGAAAAGCAGCAGAATTATCATTATCCTAAATTATTTTAATTTAGTTAATTTATTTTACGATATTGTACGAGAAAAGAGCATTTTTAAATAAATAATTTTCAATATAACGTTTTCGTTTTAAAGAACATTTGTATTATAAATGTAACGCTTCAAAAATTTTAATAGCGCATTTTTCACCATCAATAGCAGCAGAAATAATTCCACCGGCATAACCAGCACCTTCACCACAAGGATAAAGTCCTTTTATTTGCAAATGCTCTAATGAAATAGAATCTCGGGGAATACGAACTGGCGAGGAAGTTCTGGATTCTGGTGCGTGTAAAATGGCTTCATTTGTCAAATAACCCCGCATAGATTTTCCAAATTCAGAAAAACCTTCACGCAATATTTGCGTTAGAAAACCTGGGAAAACTTGCCCCATTTCTACCGAAGTAGTTCCAGGAACATAGGACGTTTTAGGAATATCTGATGATATTTTATTCTGAGTAAAATCGACCATTCTTTGGGCTGGAACTTTTTGAGATTCCCCAGCCAAATGCCACGCTTTTTGTTCGATACTTTTTTGAAATTCTAATCCTGCTAAGGCTCCAAATTTAGCAAAAGGTTTAAAATCTTCTAATTTTAATTCTATAACAATTCCTGAATTGGCAGTCGCTTGATCTCGTTTTGATGGCGACCAACCATTAGTTACAACCTCGCCGGGGCTTGTCGCACAAGGAGCAATTACGCCGCCGGGACACATACAAAAAGAATACATTCCCCTTCCGCCTACTTGTTTTACAATTGAATAGGGTGCTGGTGGCAAATGCTCGCCACGATAATCGCAACTGTATTGAATACTGTCAATTAGGGTTTGTGGATGTTCTGCTCTAACGCCCAAGGCAAATGGTTTCGCCTCTATAAATACTTTTTTTCTGTCTAACAATTCAAAAATATCACGAGCGGAATGTCCAGTTGCCAATATGATTTTATTGGCAAGAATGGTGTCTCCAGATTGCGTTACAATTCCTTGAACTTCATTATTTTTTATCAAAATATCGTTCAGGCGAGTTTCAAAAAGCACCTTTCCTCCCATTTCAATAATTTTCTCACGAATATCCTGAATGATTTGGGGTAATTTATTGGTTCCAATATGTGGATGTGCTTCTATCAAAATGTCTTCGGAAGCACCAAAAGCGACTAATAATTCTAAAATTCGAGTTACATCGCCACGCTTTTTGGAACGGGTATATAATTTTCCGTCAGAATAAGTTCCTGCACCGCCTTCGCCAAAACAGTAATTGCTATCTTCATCGACAATATGATCCACATTGATGGCTTTTAAATCACGACGACGCCCACGAACATCTTTTCCACGCTCAATAACTATTGGCTTTAAACCCAATTCAATTAATTGTAAAGCTGCAAAAAGTCCTGCAGGCCCAGCACCAACAACAATAACTTCTTGCTCATTGGACACATTTTTATATTCTGGAAGTTGGATTTTTTCTTCAATGAATTCGTCACCTTGAAAGTAAATCATCACTTTCAAATTCATTTTTATTGCCTTTTGGCGGGCATCAATTGAACGCTTCAATATTGAAATATGCTTGATTTCATTGAAAGAAACACGAACCAATTTCGCAACATAGTCTTTAAGAAGTTGTTCGTTTACAGCAATTTCAGGTGATACTTGAAGTAGAAGTTCTTGAGGCATTATTTTTTAATTAATCGAATTACAAAAGTAGTTATTTGAAGTTGATTAATAATTGTGTTTTACGACTAATAAAGTTTGTAACTTTGTGAAATATAAAAAATATGTCACGACAAATAAAACTAATTTGGGATTTTAGAGGCGCTGCAGCTGCAAAAACTGCGGAACATCACGAAATTCACCTCAAAGAATACATTTCAACAGAAAAACTACCGTTGAATATCACAGGATTTACAATTCTAAATGAAATGCACGCCATCGCATTTATGGTTGTAACAGATGAAAATATGATTGCTGTTCGAGATAAATTAAAACCACACCGAGGCGAGATTTATTAAAATGTCTAATGTCGAATTTCATAATGTTGAACGACGTGAAATGTAAAAAAGTTCTATTTTGAACATTCGACTTTAAGACTTTATGACTTTCGACTTAATTAGCAACCTCGCTGATGAATTTAATTCTCATAAATCGCAATTCATTAATATCATATTCGCCATCAAATTCTTTTAAGGCTTCTTCAATATTATCGGATTCTGACTCCATAAAATAGTCGTGAATCTCTTCTTGTTGGTCATCATCAAGAATTTCATCAATCCAATATTTAATGTTTAATTTGGTTCCGGAATAGACTATTTGCTCCATTTCTTTAATCAAAGCATCCATATTCAAGCCTTTGCCTCGAGCAATATCATCAAGATTTAATTTTCTATCGATATTTTGAATGATGTATAGCTTATTAATTGAATTGGCACCCGTAGATTTTACAACCAAATCATCAGGACGTAGAATGTCATTTTCTTCTACATAAGCACTAATAATATCGACGAATTCTTTGCCGTATTTCTTGACTTTCCCTTCACCAACTCCATGAATATTCCCCATTTCATCCATTGTAATTGGATATTTAAGCGACATATCTTCAAGTGACGGATCTTGGAAAACCACAAAAGGAGGAACCCCTAATTTTTTGGCAACTTTCTTACGTAAATCACGCAAAACCAACATCAACGCTTCATCTGCAATTCCAGAAGATTTTGCAGCTGTAACAATTGCTTCATCTTCAGATTCGTTGTATTCGTGATCTTCAGACATCATAAAAGAAATCGGGTTTTTTATAAAATCCAATCCTTTTTCGGTGATTTTAATAATACCATACGATTCAATGTCTTTTGATAATAAACCGTCAACCAAAACCTGCCGCAATAAAGCCATCCAATAGCGCTCTTCAAATGCAGCCCCAGAACCAAAAAAGCTTTGAGAATCTGTTCTGTGTGCTTTTATCATTGCGTTTACTTTCCCCGTAAGGGTATAAACGACCTCTTTTGATTTGTATAAATGTTTAGTATCGCGAACAATTTCAAGAAGTTTTACCACTTGACTCATCGCTTCAACTTTGGTCTTTGGATTACGAACATTGTCATCCATATCGCCACCTTCTCCTGTTTCGCTATCGAATTCCTCACCAAAATAATGCAGCAAAAATTTACGTCTTGACATCGAAGTTTCAGCATACGCCACAACTTCTTGTAATAAAGCAAAACCTATTTCTTGTTCTGCAACTGGTTTTCCTGACAAGAATTTCTCTAATTTTTCTACATCTTTATAGGAATAATAAGCCAAACAATGTCCTTCGCCACCATCTCGACCACCACGACCTGTTTCTTGGTAATAACTTTCTAATGATTTTGGAATATCGTGATGAATTACAAAACGCACATCGGGCTTGTCAATTCCCATTCCAAAAGCTATGGTTGCAACCACTACTTCAACATCTTCCATTAGGAACATATCTTGATGTTTTGCACGCGTTTTTGCATCCAAACCTGCGTGATATGGAACGGCACTAATTCCGTTTACTTGTAAAACTTGAGCAATTGCCTCTACTTTTTTACGGCTTAAGCAATAAATAATTCCAGATTTTCCTTTGTGTTGTTTGATAAAGCGAATAATATCCGACTCAATATTCTTGGTTTTGGTACGAACTTCATAATATAAATTAGGTCTGTTGAAGGAAGCTTTGAAAGTATTGGCATCAGCCATTTCTAAGTTTTTCAAAATATCTTCTTGCACTTTTGGTGTTGCGGTTGCGGTCAAGCCAATAACGGGAACGTTACCCAAAAGTTTAATGCTATTTTTTAAATTTCTGTATTCAGGACGAAAATCGTGACCCCATTCTGAAATACAATGTGCCTCGTCAATGGCTACAAATGAAATATTTATGTTCTTTAAAAATTTAATGTATTCTTCTTTTGCTAAAGATTCTGGTGCAACATATAATAATTTTGTCAATCCAGAGGTAATATCTTTTTTAACCTGATTGATTTCCGTTTTATTTAAGGAGGAATTTAATACATGCGCAATTCCATTTTCCGAAGACAAACTCCGAATGGCATCTACTTGGTTTTTCATCAATGCAATTAATGGCGATACAATAATTGCCGTTCCTTCATTCATTAATGCAGGCAATTGATAACAAAGCGATTTTCCACCACCCGTTGGCATAATTACAAAAGAATTTTTGCCTGAGATAAGGCTTCTAATGACTTGTTCTTGTAATCCTTTAAATTGGTTGAAACCAAAATATTTTTTTAATTCCTTATGGATATCAATTTCGGTAGATTTCATTCTTAGTTAATAGTATTTTACATAAATTTGTGGTTCATAAAGATACAACAAACTTTAATAAATACAAACTTTATAAAAAACTGTTTTGAAAACAAACAAAAATATTTTGGAAATTGCCAAAAAGACAATCCTATCTGAAAGCAAATCTATTGCTAAACTATCTGATTTACTTACAGATGACTTTGCAAAAGCTACAGAAATCATATTCAATTCCAAAGGCAGATTGGTTGTCACGGGCATTGGAAAAAGCGCCATTATCGCACAAAAAATTGTAGCAACAATGAATTCTACAGGAACACCATCGCTCTTTTTACACGCTTCTGAAGCAATTCACGGCGATTTAGGTATGGTTCAACCCGAAGATGTGGTGATTTGTATTTCAAAAAGTGGCAACAGTCCTGAAATTAAAGTTTTGGTTCCTATTGTAAAGCATTTCGGAAATACTTTAATAGCAATTACAGGAAATACAACCTCTTTTTTAGCAAAAGGCGCCGATTTTATTTTAGATACAACTATAGATTCAGAATCGTGCCCGAATAATTTAGCACCTACAAATAGTACCACAGCACAATTGGTTATGGGCGATGCGCTTGCGGTATGTTTGATGGAACTTCGAGAATTCAATTCTCAAGATTTTGCAAAATACCATCCTGGTGGCGCATTGGGGAAAAAATTATTACTTCGCGTGGGTGATATGCTTGATCAAAGTCACAAACCTGAAGTTACTCCTGAAACGAATATCAAAAAAGTTATTTTTGAAATTTCAGAAAAACGTCTTGGTGTTACGGCGGTTATCGAAAATAATAAGGTAATCGGAATAATTACGGACGGAGATATTCGTAGAATGCTGAATAATAACGATACCTTTGCACACTTAACCGCAAAAGATATTATGACAAAAAGCCCTAAAATGATTCAATTATCAGCTATGGTAACGGATGCTTTAAATATTTTGGAGGATTTTTCAATCACACAATTAGTAGTTCTTGAAAAGGAAGAATACAAAGGCGTGTTGCATTTACACGATATTTTAAAAGAAGGAATTGTATAATGGCAAAGAAAACGTTAAATGAAATGTCGTTTTTAGATCATCTTGAAGAATTAAGATGGTTATTGGTTCGAAGTACTTCTGCAGTATTAATTATGGCAGTAGTCACTTATTTTTTTAGTGATTTTATTTTTGACACTATAATCTTCGCGCCAACAAGTCCCAGTTTTTTTACCTATACTTTTTTCTGTGAATTATCTCATAATATAGGATTTGCAGATAGCATTTGTATTACCGAATTGCCTTTTATAATTCAGAATACCGATATGGAAGGGCAAGTAAATATGTTCATTTGGACATGTATTACCGCTGGATTTATTCTTGCATTTCCTTATATTTTATGGGAACTATGGAAATTCATCAGTCCTGCATTATATGAAAAAGAAAGAAAAAATGTACGCGTATTTATATTTATAGCTTCCATATTATTCTTTTTAGGGGTCCTATTTGGATATTATGTCATTGTTCCAATGTCAATCAATTTCTGTGCTACTTTTTCAATTAGTAAAATGGTACAAAATCAGTTTACAATTGATTCTTATATAGGCATGCTGAAAACATCGGTGATTGCGAGTGGATTATTTTTTGAATTACCCGTAATTATTTATTTCTTGACAAAATTAGGATTAGTAACGCCAACATTTTTAAGAAAGTACAGAAAATATTCTGTGGTAGTTGTATTGCTAATTGCAGCAATTGTTACGCCACCAGATGTGGTTAGCCAAATTATTGTTGCTATTCCAATGTTACTAATTTACGAAGCAAGTATCTTTATTTCGGTATTTGTATATAAAAATAAAACCAAAGAAAATGTCT
>CANINJ010000006.1 GCA_947468985.1 Bacteroidota bacterium | reverse complement strand
GTTAATTCTGCTCCTGCGACTAATAGCGTTCCGGTTCCACTAATTCCCGTGTAAAAATTTCCAACTGGTGGACCAGGGACAAAATAACTTCCACAAGCAGTTAATGGGAAAACGAGTTGGTCTATCAAGGTAATTGTGAAGGAACTTTGATTGGCACAACCATGTATATCGGGGCCGTTAAAAATATAATATGTGCCAGGGATTAGTATTTCATCACCTGAGTTAAGCATAGTTCCGGCCCCATTTGCGCCAGTAAAATAATTTCCATTTGTAATAACTGGGAGAAAATAACTGTGACATTCAATTATTGCGGGAAGGGTGTCAACTAAGGGTTGTGGATATACCGTTATAGTAAAACTTGTGACGTCAAAACAACGAGGGCTCAAGACATCATTCATCCGAACCCAAAAGGTTTGCGGAGATTGTGCAAGTGTTATTATATAAGAAGTTGGGTTTAAAATTTGGTTTGTATTATTTTGGGCATCGGCTTGCGAGCTAAAATAGGTAACGGTATAATTTACAGCAAGTTGCCCGTTTAAAATTATAGCAGTTTGACTCGTTAAATCAAAAGTGCCATTTCCTGAAGTATCTGCACACAGAGGTAAATTAATTGGTGTTGCAGCTATAACGGGAGCATTTACTAACAAGTCAAAAGAAAGTATATTGTCACAAATAGAATTTCCATTTGTAAGATGCATAACTTTTACATAAATAGTTTGTACTCCTGAGCTTGAATAGTTTGTCAATTGATTTAAGGGGATTTGAGGAGCATTAGCATTAGCATCAGCTAAAGATGCAAAATATAAAACAGAATAATCTGTAGCATTTAGGCCCAAAGTTGTACTATTATTTTGTGTTAAGTCATACTGATAGGTCGATGCTCCAGAATCACAAACCGATAAATTATTTAGGGATTGAATAGAAAGATCGGTAATAATAATTTCATCAGTAATCCTACAGCCTGATGTAGGAAGGCTCCCAATTACTCCATAAGTTCCTGCTTGGGTCGCAATAAGGGAGGTGCTATTTTGGCCCGGGATTATAGCCCCATTGAATGTCCAAGAAATGGAAAACGGTGGGTTGATACCGCTATTTATTAGCACATTTTCACCTTGACAAATTGTTTTATCTGGTCCTAAATCGGTAGTGGTTGTAAAACTTCCACCTTTAATAAAAACGGCAGAGTCATAATTACTATCATAATAATCTCCAATTGCTAATTTTATTCGATACGTTCTATTTGGAATAACAGGTGCTGAAGCTTTTAGGAGCACTGTTTCACCTCGCATATTAATTGCAGAAGATGCGGGATTTGCAACGTTATAACGAAAAAAGAGATTTGCATTATTGGATACGCAGGAACTGTTATAAGCAGTATCGCGAATGTTTTTTACAGATACAGGAATTGTAGTAGTTGGAATTACAGCCAAATTGGATTGACTATTTGTAGTTAAATCAGTCAATAAAAAAGCAAAAACATCACTAAAACCACATTGATATTGACCATATTCATTGGACGCAAATAGAAAATCAAAACTAAAACTACTAGATATTGGTGTAAAATCAAATTGAATAAATCCAACATCTGTAATGTTTCCAGTTTGTAAACTACTATTGCTAATTAGCTGTAAATCTGGATCTCCTGAAGTGTTTAATTGACTACTTAGATTTAATCCAGAGTATGTTCCTTCGGAATATTTAGCAATTCCATTTCTGATTACTATTCCATCCGTAAAAGGAAAATTAGGATTTGAATTTGTAAATTTCCCAATTCCTTGATGTGAAGAATATAAAAAATTGGTTTCATTTGAACAGGAATTTTGCATTAAAATAGCATGTACAAGTTGTGGAATGCCCAAAGATGTTGTGTCTACTACAATTCCTTGAGAAAATGCAATTGAGGTTAGAATGGAAAACAACAACAATAACTTAATTTTCATGGCGAGTTAGTTTACATAAAAGTACTGAAAATTATTAAATAATTTATTAAAACATATATTAATGTATGTTTAATTGTACTAAAAACCCGACAACTTTCATTATCGGGCTTTTCAATTATCTATAAGTATATTGACTTTTTAAGTCTAAAAAAATTAATCATTTAACTTCAAAACTGCCATAAATGCTTCTTGAGGAATCTCAACATTTCCAACCAAGCGCATTCGTTTTTTACCTTTTTTCTGTTTTTCCAATAACTTACGTTTACGAGAAATATCACCACCATAACATTTGGCAGTTACATCTTTACGTAACGCTTTTATCGTTTCACGAGAAATAACTTTTACCCCAATCGCTGCCTGAACAGGAATGTCAAATTGCTGACGTGGAATTAATTCTTTCAGCTTTTCACACATTTTTTTACCAATAGAATAGGCGTTGTCAACATGCATCAACGAGGATAAAGCATCCACAATCGTAGCATTCAACAAAATATCAACTTTAACCAAATTCGAAGTTCGCATTCCAATTGGTGAATAATCAAACGAAGCATAGCCTTTAGAAACGGTTTTCAAACGATCATAGAAATCGAATACAATTTCTGCCAATGGCATGTCAAATGTCAATTCTACTCGTTCCGTTGTAAGGTACGTTTGGTTCGTAATCAATCCGCGTTTTTCAATACACAAACTCATTACATTCCCCACAAAATCAGATTTTGTGATGATAGTTGCTTTTATAAAAGGCTCTTCAACTCTCTCTAAACGAGAAGGTTCTGGCAAGTCCGAAGGATTATTTACAATAAGTGGCGTTTCTGGATTTTTCTTGGTATAAGCCAAATACGAAACGTTTGGAACTGTAGTAATCACAGTCATGTTAAACTCTCTTTCCAAACGTTCTTGGATAATTTCCATGTGCAACATTCCTAAGAATCCGCAACGGAAACCAAATCCTAAAGCCGCTGAACTTTCAGGCAAAAACACTAAAGAAGCATCGTTCAATTGTAATTTTTCCATAGAGTTACGCAACTCTTCATAATCTTCGGTGTCCACAGGATAAATCCCCGCAAAAACCATCGGTTTTACATCTTCAAAACCTTGAATTCTATTTGTTGTTGGATTTTTTGCATCCGTCAACGTATCTCCAACTTTTACTTCTTTCGCTTCTTTAATTCCCGAAATCAAATACCCAACATCCCCAGCAGAAATAACCGATTTTGGAACTTGGTTCAATTTCAAAGTACCAATTTCGTCCGCAAAATATTCATTTCCGGTAGCCATAAATTTAATTTTCTGACCTTTTTTGATTTGTCCGTTTTTTACACGAAAAATAACTTCAATTCCACGAAACGGATTGTAATGCGAATCAAAAATCAACGCTTGCAAAGGCTCATCAACATTTCCTTTTGGAGGTGGAATTCTTTCGATAATAGCCGCCAAAATATTTTCGACACCCAAACCGGTTTTACCCGAAGCATGAATAATTTCTTCTAACTTACATCCTAATAAATCCACAATATCATCGCTAACTTCCTCAGGACTTGCGCTTGGCAAATCTACTTTGTTCAAAATCGGAATAATTTCCAAGTCGTTTTCAAGTGCCAAATACAAATTCGAAATCGTTTGTGCCTGAATACTTTGTGCCGCATCCACAATCAAAAGCGCACCTTCACAAGCCGCAATCGACCGAGAAACCTCATAAGAAAAATCCACGTGTCCCGGAGTATCAATCAAATTCAGGATATATTCCTGCCCTTTATACGTATATTCCATCTGAATCGCGTGACTCTTAATCGTAATCCCACGTTCGCGTTCCAAGTCCATATTATCCAGCAATTGCGCCTTTTCTTCCCGCGCCGTAACCGTTTGAGTTGCCCCCAATAATCGATCCGCAAGCGTGCTTTTCCCGTGGTCAATGTGTGCAATAATGCAAAAATTTCTAATATGTTTCATTCTTAGTTGGTATCAATTTTATTTGGTTTACCCTAAATTTTTTTCAGGGCGTGACCACAATTCCACTTTCGTTCCGTCGTTGGTCGGGCTATCCGCTACAAGTCCTAGCAAAGTTCCGCTATCGCTTCACTATGCTGTTGGCTTTCCACTACTATCCCTCACGCGCAGGCAATTAATCTGCAAATATAGTTAATCTTTTGATTGTAATTTTTTAAAAAAATAGTACTTTTCCGTGCCAAATGAATTTCCTTTGCAAAATATTAATAGCTATTCAAATGAACAAAATATATTACTTGGCTTCGTGTGATACATGTCGCAAAATTATAAAATCGCTTCCTAAAGGAAATGATTTGGTTTTTCGTGACATCAAGCAAAACCCAATTACCGAAGAAGAATTGGAAGAAATGTACCAACTTTCAGGAAGTTATGAGGCGCTATTCAGCAAAAAAGCCATTTTATATAAATCGATGGATTTAAAAAACAAAGCGCTAACGGAAGTGGATTATAAAAAATTAATTTTAGAGCAGTATACGTTTTTAAGTCGCCCCGTTTTTGTAATTAAGAATGGTGTTTATATTGGCAATAGCCAGCAAAACATGCTTCAGGTAATGAAAGTTTTGAATAATGTCTAAAAGAAATATTGCCTTAATTGGCGCAACGATTGTTTCCCTAATTTACGGTGTAACATTCACGATTGCAAAAGATGTAATGCCTAAATATATTGATGCTTACGGCTTTATTTTGTTGCGCGTGGGTGGTTCTGTACTTTTATTTTGGGCAATTTGGTTGCTCATGCGATTATTGAAAATCGGAACCATTGAAAAAATCGCAACCAATGATTTTCCTCGTATTATTGCATGTGCTTTTTTTGGAGTTGCCTTAAATATGCTTTCGTTTTTCAAAGGGTTGAGTTTGACTTCACCCATTTCTGCAGCCGTGATCATGGTGTGTACGCCTTTAATTGTATTGGTTTTATCGGCTATAATTATCAAGGAAAAAATGCGCAAAAGGAAAGTTTTCGGAATATTTTTGGGTTTATTTGGCACTTCTTTTTTGATACTTTACGGGAAATCAGTTGGGGATACTTCATCGGCAAGTTTGGGGAATTTTTTGGTTTTAGTCAATGCTATTTCTTATGGTTTTTACCTCGTAATTGTAAAGAAATTAATGGATAAATACAATGCTTTTACCTTTGTAAAATGGATTTATTTATTTGGATTCATAATGGTTTTGCCTTTTGGCTGGAGCCAATTTCAAGGCGTTGATTGGGCGATTGTTCCAACGGATATTTTATGGAAAATAGGCTTTGTAGTCGTCTTTTCAACCTTTTTAACGTATTTGTTGAACCTGCTTTCTATGCGGGAATTGAATCCAACTTTGGTAGCGGTTTTTGTTTATTTGCAACCGTTATTCGCTACTATTTTTGCCATCGGATTAGGAAAAGACGAATTGAATTGGGTGAAAATTAGTGCTGCAATATTGATATTTTCCGGGGTTTATTTGGTAACCGCTAAGAAAAAGGAACAACCACAGAAAAATTGAAAACTACCACTGAAAAGTTTTTCATTATCTTTGAATACATTTTAAATAAATTATGATACAATCGATGACGGGTTTTGGGAAAGCAACGTTGCAATTACCAACAAAAAAAATAACAGTTGAAGCCAAATCTTTAAACAGTAAAGGATTAGATTTAAGCGTGAGAATGCCTTCGCTTTACCGTGAAATGGAATTGGGTTTGCGGAATGAAATCGCTTTGGCATTAGAACGCGGAAAGATTGATTTCTCAATTTTTATTGAAAGTACTGCCGAACAAACTTCTACTAAAGTGAATGTGCCAATCGTGAAAGCTTATATAGCGCAACTTCGCGATGTTTATGCAAATGCAGATGAAACTGAATTAATGAAAATGGCGATTCGGATGCCAGACGCTTTGAAAGTAGAACGCGACGAAATTGACGAAAATGATTGGGTTCAAATTCAAACTGTCATCAAAGAAGCACTTGCCAATATTTTGAATTTCCGTCAAGCGGAAGGGTTGTCGTTGGAGAAAGAATTTCAGTTGCGAATTGGAAACATCCGTCAGTATATGAACGATGCTTTGGCGCTCGACCCAGAACGTGTTCAAGCTATTAAAGACCGTTTGCAAACCGCTATTTCAGAATTGAAAGTCAATGTTGATGAGAATCGGTTCGAGCAAGAATTGATTTATTATCTTGAAAAATTAGATATTACCGAAGAAAAAGTTCGTTTGACAAATCACCTGGATTATTTTTTAGAAACTATAAAAGGAACAGAAGCCAACGGAAGAAAATTAGGATTTATCACGCAAGAAATGGGTCGTGAAATTAATACAATGGGTTCCAAATCAAATCATGCACAAATGCAAAAATTAGTGGTGATGATGAAGGATGAATTGGAGAAAATTAAAGAACAGGTTTTGAATGTGCTGTAAGCAAGGTTGTAATTATTAGGTAAATTAGCACTTAAAGGCAGTTTAAAGCATAGAACAAAAATCATGAAAAAAGGAAAATTAATAGTTTTTTCGGCACCTTCGGGTTCTGGGAAAACAACAATAGTTAGACACTTACTTGGAAAAGAAGATTTGAATTTAGAATTTTCTATTTCGGCAGCTTCCCGAGAACCTCGTGGCGAAGAAGTGAATGGAAAAGATTATTATTTTATTTCTACAGAAGAGTTCAAAAAACACATCAAAGGGGAAGATTTTTTAGAATGGGAAGAAGTATATCGTGATAATTTTTACGGCACATTGAAAAGTGAAATCGAACGCATTTGGGCTTTAGGAAAAAATGTGATTTTTGATATTGATGTGGCTGGGGGTTTGCGAATTAAGCATAAATTTCCTGAGCAAACATTGGCAGTTTTTGTAAAACCACCAAGCATCGACGAGCTTAAAATCCGTTTAAAAAAACGTTCGACCGAAAGTGATGATAAAATCAATATGAGAATTGCAAAAGCCTCAGTGGAATTGGCAACAGCTCCACAATTTGATAAAATCATAAAAAATTACGATTTGGAAACTGCAAAAGAAGAGGCGTATCAATTGGTAAAAGCATTTGTAAACACAGATTCCACAAATTAACACAGATTTAATTTATGAAAATCGGACTTTATTTTGGAACGTTTAATCCCATTCATATTGGGCATTTGATTATTGCAAATCACGTAGCAGAATATTCTGATGTGAAGCAAGTTTGGATGGTGGTAACGCCTCATAATCCATTAAAAAAGAAAGATACTTTACTCAACGATTCCATTCGGTTGGAATTGGTTCATTTGGCAACAGAAGAATACCCAAAAATTAAACCTTCGGATATAGAATTCAAATTGCCACAACCCAATTATACTGTAAATACATTGGCTTATTTAACGGAAAAATATCCAAAAAATGAGTTTTCATTAATTATGGGCGAGGACAATTTAAAGTCACTTCACAAATGGAAAAACTACGAAGTGATTCTCCAAAATCACGATATTTATGTCTATCCACGACTTGATTCGAAAGACCAAACAAAAGAAATAAACAACTATTTGTCTTTCAAAAACCATCCTAAAATTCATTTTATTGCTGCGCCAATTGTAGAAATTTCAGCTACATTTATTCGCGAATCGATAAAAAATAAAAAAAATGTTCAACCACTTTTACCTAATAAAGTGTGGGAATATATCGATCATAATAATTTGTATAAAAAGTAGCTAAACTGATATAATTTCAGCAAAAAAACACCTTTTGAAAGGTCAATTATTTTGTTTTTTCGGTAACTAATTTTTTATAGTTTTCCCATTTTTCAATAGAAATCGTTGGGATTTTTTTATACTTTTTATCTTTCAAATACGCCAAAATATATTTGGCACGTTCTTCTGATTCTGGGTGAGAAGAAATCCAATATAAATTATCAGAAAGGTTTTTTTGTTGTGCCAATTCAAACATAAAATCAGCGAATGGCTCTGGGTTGATGTCGGCTTTCAAAAGATAATCAACACTCGCCATATCCGCTTCTTTTTCTAAAGTTCTGTCATAAGCGGATGACGATAACGATTTTAGAATTTCCTTTACAATCGCACTTCCTTTTCCGCCCGTAGTTGCAGAAAGCAAAACTGATAAACCAATTTCTTTAGAAAGTTTTTTCATTACGTGATTGTTCGCAATGTGAGCAATTTCGTGCCCTAAAACCCCTTGCAAAGCTTCTTGATTTTTGCATTCTTTGATTAATCCAGTAAAAACAACCAAATGATTATCGGGTAATGCGAAGGCGTTTATATCGTCATTTACTACAATATGGATTTTTAAAGAATCTTTTTTGATGTCATTTTTATCGCAAATTGGCGCTATTAATTTATCTAATGTTCCTGTAATTGAATCGTTAGAAATCACATCGCCTGTTGATGAAATTTCATCCCAAATTAAATCTCCAATTTTATTTTCTGACGAACTTCGGATTTCTTTAACGTGAAATAATGAAACAAAATTTACTTGTGAAAGGGCTAAAAACAGTCCAAAAAAGGCAATTAAAATTATGAATCCTGGAAGTATTATTTTCTTTACCATTACGATTTACAAATTAAGTTAGTCACATTTCCAAAAAAGAAAACCTTAACGTGTTTCCCTTTTCGAGTTTGAATTGCACAATAAATGGTTGAAATAATTTCTAATATATTGAAAAAAATCACCGTAAATAAATAGGCGAAGTAGTAATTCGAAACTTTTTCATCTGTAAAAATAATGGAAACCGTCCACCAAAAACTGTAGCTGTTGGCAAACAATAACACTACTTGCGAAAGAAGTGCTTGTGTGCAATGCCAACGCACAAAAAAAGTGCTTTTACGATTGGCTAAATAGAAGAAAAGCGTGGCTAATAAATTGATGATTGGCAATGGCAATCCAGCAATTACAGCCACTAATGACATTAAATAGCTGTTAGATGCCTTTTCGTTTTCGTGTTCTGAAGGTTGGTATGCAAAGGTGGTTTCTTGTGTCATATTACTTTATTGAAGTTCCAAATCCAATTTAATAGTACTAAAATTATCAATGGAATTGCTATTTTTTTTTGTTTCAAAAGGCATTCCATTTTATTGTAAAACGTATAAAAAGTTTCCTTTTTTAAAATCAAATCAATTACAATCCAAAAAGGCAAAAGAATTAGAATTGCACTTATTATTATTCCGAACGGATTCATCAAAATAGAACCCATAAAATCGCCTTTAAATAATAGTTGTACAGCACGTGTTGCACCACAAGATGGACAGGGAAATCCTGAAATATTCTTGATAATACACACCGAATACGTGTTGCTTTCGGGATAATATAATTGGTATAATAAATAAATAAATCCTGCTGAACAAGCTATTAATAGTAAAGAATATAACTTGTTTTTAGACATTTATTAATAGATTGACTTTTGAAACATTTCCATATTTTTTTCGCGAGTTGCTCCCATGATTATGAACCAATCGATAATTGTCCAAATACCGAGTCCTCCGCAAGTCAATAATTTTCCAATTCCCATTCCTGTGTCTCCAATGTAAAAACGGTCAATTCCTAATGCACCGCCTCCAACAATTGAAATAATTAATGTTGTAGTTGGGTCTTTAAGTTGCAAAGATTGAACTATTGGCCATTTAGATTCGTCCAATTGAATTAATTTTTCTCTAATTGCTGATAATTGATAGCTTTCAAAATGTTTTGCATTCATCATCATAAATAAGTCCACTTTTTGCGATTCCATAGTTTTTGGTTTTAGATTTAAAGAATGCTAATGTATTAAAAAATAGCAATACTTTACTTTTTTGCTTTTATAAAATTATTTTAAATACTTCTCTTTTATTTTATCAACGATTACTTGTGCTAATTTTTGATGGCTTTCAAATGTCCAACCTGCGATGTGTGGCGTGAGAAGTACATTATCTGCTTTAAGTAAATAATCAAAAGCGGCAGGTTTTTCGGAATCAATAAATAGATTTTCGAAGGATAACTTTTCATATTCTAAAACATCTAATCCTCCGCCAAGTACTTTTCCAGACTTTAAACCTTCAACTAAATCATCTGTAACTACTGATTTTCCCCGAGCGGTATTGATAAACCAAAAGGATTTTGAAAATGAATTTATAAATTTGGCATTAATCATTTTATCAGTTGACGAATTCCAAGGCGTGTGAAGACTTACAACGTCTGATTTTTGTTGCAATTCTGATAAGGAAACTTGCTTTGCATTGGCATCGCCCACATTTTCTAGAATGTCATAACAAAGGACTTCAACATCAAAACCGCGAAGTTTTTTTGCAAATGATTTTCCCATATTTCCATACCCAATTATGCCGATTGTTTTCCCATCTAATTCGTGTCCACGATTGGTTTCTCGGTTCCAATGTCCCGATTTTATTTCAGAAAATGCTTTGTTGAGGTTGTTGAAAAGCGATAATAACATTCCAAGTGCGTGTTCTCCAACGGCGTTGCTATTGCCTTCGGGAGCCGCTATGAGTGAAATGTTTTTCGATAAAGCGTAATCGCAATCGATGCTTTCTAAACCAGCACCAACTCTGGCAATGAATTGTAAATTGGTGGCTTTGTCAAGAAATGTTTTGTCGATTTTGAATCGGCTACGAATTACAATTCCTTGATATTCTTGAATTTTGGCTTCAATTTCTTGCTTTGAAGAAGTGAAATCTTGGTGGTTTGTAAATCCTAATTCCTGCAATTGTTCCCATAATAAAACATGGTTGCTGTCGATGTGAAGGATTTTTATATTGGATACAGACATAATTGTATTTTGAATGCTAAAGGTACTTTTTTTTGTGGAATTATGAAACAGCTTCGATTCTTTCGCATTAGGGTATGCAGCGGAAAGCCCACAGGCAAGTGAAGCGAAAGCGGAACTTGGCGAGGACTTGTAGCGGAATGCCCAACCGCTAAAAACAAAAGTTGTGTAATTAACTTGAAATCTAAACCCACAATGATTTTTTGGCAATTAATTTGGTTAATATTGTTAAATATGTTAATATTGTTAAAAATTTATCAATTTTAAATAATTTATCAATGAAAAATACATTGCTTTTAATAGTTATTTCGTTATCGTTATCCGTTTCAGCTCAAAAATCTAAAAAAGAGGAAGGCATTACTTTTGGTGTAAAAGGCGGTTTAAATGTTTCAAATTTTGCAGGAGATATAAAAGACAACACTTTTAGAACAAGTGTTCATTTAGGTGTTTTTAGTGAGATAATGATTTCCGATAAATTTTCTCTTCAACCCGAACTTTTATATTCAGGGCAAGGTTATAGCGGCAGTACTATGCCAGGATTTAGTAGAAGTAAATACGATTATATTAACTTACCAGTTTTGGCAAAAATATATATTGCTGAAAAAATAAGTATTGAAGCTGGCCCTCAAATTGGGTTCCTTGTTTCAGCAAAAGAAAAAACGAGTGATGATAAAATAACCATTCCAAATCAAAAAACCGTTGATTTTAGTTTAAATTTAGGATTAGCCTACGATTTGAAAAATGGAATTTTCTTCCAAACGCGCTATAATTTAGGATTAAGCAATGTTAACTCTGACTCAAATGCTAACGCTATTAAATATACCAACTCGGTAATTCAATTATCAGTTGGAATAAAATTATAATAAAAAGTGGAGCCCAGAACCCACTTAAAAAAACGGGGAGAATTCTAACTCCTGAAAACCAGAAATTAATTAAACCCTCCAAATTATGAAATTTAAATTATTATTATTGGCGTCTTTATTTGCTGCTAATCTATCGATTGTTGCGCAATCTAATAAAGACATGAAAGAAGTTAAATACAGAAGAAGTTCACTTCATACTATTCTAGTTGAATCTGCTAGTTTTCCTAAAAAAGATTTAGTAATTAAAGCTTACAACAACGCAGAATTTCCAAATAAATATGATAATCATAATATTGGTGATAAATCATTTGATCTAAAAAAATACACTACAGATACAGATGATTCAAAAGCTCCTGAGGCTATTGCCAAATATCTAAAAGAAAATCAAATCGCTAAAAAATTAGTATCTAAATGGTATAATAGAAAAGCTGATGGAAGTTTTGATGGTGATTTAATCGCTTCAAGAGGTTTATTTAATGCATCCTATATTGACGGAAAATCTGGAGGAAATTTAGCTGAAGGAATTTTGCAAGCTGCTGGAAAGGAATTGTTAAACAATACTTTCGTTATTGTTAATAATATGAAGTTTGTAGAAAACGAACCTGTTGCAAGAGTCGCAAGAGATTTAGCGCTTACACAGGCAGCAAAAATCGGAATGGAAATGCTTAGAAATAAAGCAATTGACTTGGCTAACAAGGGATATGACATTGCAAAGGAAGGATATTCTGTTTGGACTACATCTTATTTATTTAAATTAAAATGGGATGAAGTTACAGAAGGTACATTTAATAAAGAAATGTTAGCCAAAGCAGCAAAAATTACTCCCGAAAAGAAACTAGCTTTTGATAAAAGTGAAATATTTGAAATGGAGTTTGTAGGTACTGAAAAAGCCACAACTCTTGTAACTTTTTCATTGAATGGAAAAAGAACAGAAGAGGAAGTGATCAACCTATCTGTTAATCGTAACTTAGATAAAGTATATGCAAAACTGCAAAAAAATTACGATGTGTTTAAAACAAAAGTGCCACTTTTTTCTGGACAACCTATTACTGCAAAAATTGGAATTAAAGAAGGTTTAGAAGGAGGCGAAAAATTCGAGGTATTGGAAGCTAATGAAAATGAAGCAACAGGAGAGATTACTTACAAATCGGTAGGTACTATTAAAGTTGATAAAGATCAAATATGGGACAATCAATACAATTTAATTAATGGAAAACCTGCGGCCATGGAAACTGATCCATCAAAACCTGCGTTGGAAAGCACAACTTTTAATGGGGGTAAAAAGTTTGAAACGGGAATGTTAATCAGACAATTAAAATAAAAATAAAATAAATAGTCAAACTAGTATTTTATTAGTTTGACTATTTTTAATTTAAAAAATGAAAAAATGAAAAAAATATTTTTAACTTTATTAACTTCCTTAGTTTTTACTATAAATGTTAATGCTCAAGCTCAAAAAAAAGCAAACAAAGACACCAATGAGTGGAGATATCAAATAGAAGCCGTTTCAACGGGCGTTCAAGGAACTTATATGATAAAGGTTTGGTCCTATTCTAAAAAACCAGATATCGCGATTGAACAAGCTCAGAAAAATGCTGTGCACGGAATTATTTTTAAAGGTTTTGAAGGAATCAATGGTGTTCCTGGACAAAAACCACTTACTTCAAACCCAAATCTTTTAGATGAACAAGCTGATTTTTTTGACGCTTTTTTTGCAGATGGTGGAAAGTATAAAAAATTCGTTTCCTTAACAACTGATGGTGCGATTGAAGCTGGAGACCGAAGAAAAGTTGGAAAAGAATATAAAATTGGTGTTATTGTTACAGTTCTTAAGGATGCTCTTAGAGCTGATTTAGAAAGTGCCGGCATATTAAAAGGATTGTCTTCAGGATTTTAAAATTATTACTTATGAAAAAAATGGTATTTACATATCTATTGTTAATGCTAGCTAGTATTTCATTTTCACAAAAAAAAACGGCTGGGTATTATATCTATAAAACGGAATGTTTGGGGGTAGAACTTGATGGTTCTCAAACATTAAAAGCATGGGGAAATGGAAGAAACAGAGCTGACGCTGTTGAACAAGCAAAGAAAAATGCGGTTAGAGACGTTATCTTTAAAGGAATAATAGAAGGAAAACAAGACTGTAATCAAAAACCTATAGTGTTTGAAATAAATGCTCAAGAAAAATATGAGGATTATTTTAATGCTTTTTTTGCTGATGGCGGAGAATATAAAAATTTCATTTCGTTAAAAGATGAAAGAATATTTGACAAAATTAGCAGAGACAGAAAAAAAACATCCGAGAGTGTGACAAACGGAATTGTAGTTAGGGTTTTGAGAGCAGAACTAAAGAAAAAATTAATTACAGATTCAATAATTAAACAATAAATAAAATGAAAAATATTTTTATAAACTATTTAATATTAGTGCTATTTGCATTTTCAATAAATTCCACTTTTGCTCAAGCAAAAAAACCAATTATTATGGTAGTGCCAAGTGATAATTGGTGCATATCCAACGGGTATTTTTCAGAATTTGACAACCAAGGAACTAAAATGAAAGTTTGCGATTACAAGCGCGCTTTCCAAGAAAATACAGAATTGTCTCTTGTTATTAATAAACTAGGATCATTAATGGCTGAACGCGGATTTCCATTAAAATCTATGGAAGCAATGTTAAAGCAATTAGAATCAGAATCGGCAGAAAATGCCATGACCACAAGTAAAACAGGAGCTGGAATCAGCGAAAGTCCAGTAGACAAATTAAAAAGTGTAGCCAAAGCGGATATTTGGATGCAAATTAATTGGAAGGTTAATGAAAATGGTCTTCAAGAGTCCATAACATTTGATTTAGCTGGATTGGATGCTTATACAGACAAGCAAGTAGCCGGAGCATCTGGCACTGGTCCTAATGTAATGAGCACGCCACTTGCGTTAATGTTAGAGACCGCTGTACTTTCACACTTAGATAATTTTAATGTTCTTTTACAAAAACATTTTGATGACATGTTTGAAAATGGTAGAGAGGTAACTATGAGAATCAAAAAATTTGACTCCTTTGATGGTGATCTTGAAAAAGAATATGATGGAGAAGAATTGGGGTCTATTATTGAAAAATGGGTTTCTGAAAACACGGTTAAAGGTAGATTTAGCACAACTGAATCTTCTGAAAACAGAATGTTTTTTGAACAAATACGTATTCCATTACTTGACGCTACAGGTAAAGCAACTGATACTAGAGGATGGGCAAAAGGGTTGCAAAAGTTTTTAAAAGAAAAATACCAAATCACTGCTAAATTAACAATGAAAGGTATAGGGCAAGCCGCAATAGTTGTGGGTGAAAAATAATTAAATTATTACATTATGAAAAAACTAATTTTATTTTTATGTTTCAGTTTGTCATTGGGCGTGTTTGCTCAAAACAATTTAGGCAAATCTGATGATGGTGCTAGAATTGTATTATCAGCATATATTCCTAATCAAATAGAAGGATTAACACCAATTGTTCAAAATAATTTAACAAATAAACTATCACAAATTGCTAGCGCTAATGGGATGGGTGGCTCTGCAAATTCGAGATTTGTAATTACCACAAATGTATCTGTCTTAACAAAAGATATAACCCCAACTGCACCCCCAATGCATGCATATACTATTGAAGTAACACTTTATATTGGAGACGGAATTGATGGAACTCTTTTTTCTAGTCAATCTATTACACTTAAAGGGGTTGGTACAAATGAATCAAAAGCATACATTGCGGCTTTGAACGGATTGAAAGTGAAAGATCCGATATATCAAACTTTTATTGAAAAAGGGAAAAATAAAATTGTAGAATATTACAATAGCAAATGTGATTTTATTTTGAAAGAAGCACAATCTTTAACTAGTCAGAGCAAATTTGATGAGGCAATTGGAAAACTGACTTCAATTCCAGAAGTTTGTAAAGTTTGCTATGATAAAGCTATGGATGCTGTTGGGCCAATTTATCAAAAACAAATAGATAAAGAGTGTAAGTTGAAATTAGCAGAAGCAAACAATGCCTGGAATACAAATCAAGATTCAACAGGGGCTTCTAACGCAAGTGAATCATTAGCTCAAATCGATCCAAATGCTTCTTGTTTCAAAGAAGCTCAAGCTTTTTCATCTAAAATTGCAAAAAGAATTCAAGAAATTGATAAGAGAGAATGGAGTTTTAAAATGAAAGAACAGCAGGATGATGTTGATATTAGAAAAGCTACAATTAAAGCTGCTCGCGATATAGGTGTTGCTTATGGTAATGGACCAAAAGCGACGGTGGTTAGGTATAATATTAGAGGTTGGTGGTAATTAAAATAATTAAAACCATTTGAAACTATTTTAAAAGAGTTTAACTTTAATTAGTTAAGCTCTTTTTTTATTAAATCAGTTGGGGTAATGCCCAAATAAAAAAGTTGCGTTGATGCGAGAATGGATTATTCGAATAGATAGTGTAAATTTGCACATTTATAAAAAGGAAAACTCTTGAAGATTTATAACTCATTGTACGATTTTAAAACCACTAAAAAAACCATCGTAACGCTTGGTACTTTTGACGGCGTGCATATTGGGCACCAAAAAATCGTAGAAAAATTAATTCAAAATGCGAAGGAGCATAACTGTGAAAGTTTAATTCTGACATTTTTCCCTCATCCGAGAATGGTTTTGCATGAAGGGTCGGACATAAAACTGCTGAATACAATTGATGAAAGAAGTGTTTTGTTAGATAAATTAGGACTTGACAATTTGATAATTCATCCATTTGACAAGGAATTTTCAAAATTATCGGCAGAAGAATTTGTGAAAACAATATTAGTTGACTCGTTTAATATTCAAAAAATTATTATTGGACACGACCATCGATTTGGTAGAAATAGAACCGCCAACATTGATGATTTGATTCTTTACGGAGAAAAATTTGGTTTTGAAGTAGAGCAAATTTCTGCACAAGAAATCAACGAAGTTTCTATAAGTTCTACAAAAATCCGCAATGCAATTCTTGACGGAAATATGCTTTTGGCCAATGAATATTTGGGTTATGCCTACGGTTTATCTGGAATTGTTAGTAAAGGAAAACAATTGGGAAGAGCGATTGGTTTTCCTACTGCCAACATAATAATTGCGGAAGAATATAAACTCATTCCTAAAAATGGGGTTTATATTGTGAAAAGCATCCTGAACCAAATTACTGTTTTTGGAATTATGAATATCGGTGTAAACCCAACCGTTAATGGAAAAAATCTCTCTATAGAAGTACATTTCCTTGATTTAGATGCTGATTTATATGATGAAAAAATTGCGATTTCTGTTTTGGATAGAATTCGTGATGAACAAAAATTTGAATCTGTTGCGCTATTAAAATTGCAATTAGAAAAGGATAAAAATACAGCCATTACTTATATTGCCACCCTTTAAATATTCCCAAAAACTGCGTAAATTTATTTTGAGAATACAAATGCTCAATTTTGCTACTTTAGAACAATTTGACTACTTTTGTGACACTAAAAAATGCTATTATGAGTATTGCTAAACACAATTGGACGAAAGACGAAATCATTGCTATATACAACAAACCTTTGATGGATTTGCTTTTTGAAGCAGCATCAATTCATAGAAAATCTCACGATCCAAATGTGGTTCAAGTTTCAACTTTATTATCAATAAAAACAGGTGGTTGTCCTGAAGATTGTGGCTATTGTCCGCAAGCAGCTCGCTATCACACCGAAATTGAAGGCAATGATTTAATGTCGGTTAGCCAAGTAAAAGCACAGGCATTAAGAGCAAAATCAAGTGGTTCTTCCCGAGTTTGTATGGGTGCCGCTTGGAGAAATGTTAAGGACGGCCCAGAATTTGACCAAGTTTTAGAAATGGTACGTACCATCAATAAATTAGATATGGAAGTGTGTTGTACTTTGGGTATGATTACTGAAAATCAAGCGCATCGATTGGCAGAAGCTGGTTTATATGCCTACAATCACAATTTAGATACCTCAAAAGAATATTATAAAGAAGTGATTTCAACCCGTGGTTTTGAAGACCGTTTGCAAACTATTGAAAATGTTCGCAAAACAAATGTTACCGTTTGTAG
>CANINJ010000005.1 GCA_947468985.1 Bacteroidota bacterium | reverse complement strand
TTAGATTTATCACGATAATTCTAATATTATAGTTGCACTTGTAATTGCTACTCCTGGATTAATGGATTGTTTTTTAACTTTCCCAACACCAATTATTTTAACTTTAACTTTAAGATTTCCCAATAAAGCAACCGCATCCATTCCTGACATTCCTTTTAAATTTGGAATTACATTCTTTTTTTCTTGCGATTTCGCATAATAATCCGAGTAATTTCTTTCTTGTGTAGGATTCTTTTTGTCCAAATTTTTCACTTCATTTCTCGTTGGAGAATCTGTAAAAATCTTTTGCGCTATTCTTTTAAATACAGGTCCTGCAACATCTGCCCCATAATAATTATTATTGGAAGCATCCGGATCGTGAACTACAACAATACAAGAATATTTAGGCACATCTGCAGGAAAATAACCTACAAATGAGGAGATGTAATGTTTGTCTGCACCTCCGTTAGTGCCATAATTTGCCTGAGCTGTTCCCGTTTTTCCGGCCATCGAAAAATCTTTAGAATATAATTTTGATGCAGTTCCTCTTTTAACAACATTTTCCAAAACGGCTTTCAATTTTAGAATAGTTTCTTGCGAACAAACTTTAGGATTAATGACTTTTTTATTGAATTTCACCACTGTTCTATTCCATTCTTTTATCTCAGAAACGAATTGTGGTTTTACCATTTCTCCATTGTTGGCAACAGAATTATAATACGTCAGCGTTTGCAAAGGCGTTATAGAAACTCCGTAACCAAACGCCATCCAAGGAAGCGATAGATTTGACCACGTTTTATCTGTAGGCTGAGGAATATATGGCTTCCCTTCTCCTTGAAATGGCAATCCCAAACGAGAATTCAAACCATACGCATTCAAATGATTTACAAACTGAGATGGATTATTTTTATAATTATTATAAACCGCCTGAACCATTACGGTATTAGATGATTTTTCAAATCCTTTTGCTAATGAAATAATTCCGTAACCACCTTCGTGAGAATCAACAACTTTTTTTCCAAAATAAGTAACTACCCCGCCATTCGTATTATAAACAGCACTTGTATCTACTTTTTTATCTTCTAAAAGCGTCATTAAATCAGCCAATTTATAGGTTGAACCAGGTTCGTGAGATTCAGCAATTGCATAGTTTGTTGTTTCAGAATAAATTCCTTCTGCTACTTTTCCTAAATTAGAAATTGCTTTAACTTGACCTGTTTTAGTTTCCATAACCACCACACAACCATGATCGGCTTTATATTTTTCAAGTTGTTCCAACAAGGAATGGTGTGCAATATCTTGAATATATACATCAATGGTAGAAATAACATCATAGCCATCTAGCGGCTCAACTTCATTGACATCACGGATAGGCTTCCACTGCCCTTTTGCAATTTTTTGCTTCAGCACCTTTCCGTCTTTTCCGTTTAAATATTTTCTAAATGCCCATTCAATTCCTTTTCCATCTGGCAAACCTTCTGGCGTAATGCGCTCATAACCAATAGTTCTTTGCGCGATTTCTCCAATTGGATGTTTCCTAATTGTTTTTTGGTCAATTATAATTCCACCTTTATAAATTCCTAATTTGAATAAAGGAAAACTCTTAATTCGCATGTATTCTGTGTAACTCAAATCTCTTGCAACTAAGAAAAATCTGTTTTTGTTAGTTCTTGCAGCTGTTAATTCCAATTGAAAAAAACTACTTGGCTTTTTAAATAAAATAGCTAATGAATCAGATAAGGGTTTGATGTTTTTATGGAAATCCTTAGAATCTGGAGCCATAGCATCAAATCGAATGGTATAATTTGGAATAGATGTTGCCAATAAACTTCCGTCAGACGAATAAATATTACCTTTATTAGATGGAATAACAAAATTTCTTATCGAACGCTCTTTGGCTAATTTGCGCAAAGAATCACCTTCTACCCATTGGATATTAGTGATTTTTACTACAATTGCAAGCGCCATTAAAAAGATGACAACTGCAACTATATAAATTCTTAAGATTATATTTTTATTATCTTCTACCATAAATTTTTCAGAAAACCTTTCTCTTCTTCTTTCTTTACTATTATTTTTATCGGTGGTGTTGAAGCGGGTTTGATACCTTTTTCAATCATTTTAAGTGTAACTGTAGATTCCATTTTTAACTTCATTAATTCTGAACGACGATCAACAAATTCAGAACGTAATTCTTTAACTTCGCCTGTCAATTCAATGATTTTAAAAACTTTTTGATCTACATTATTGTTGTTGGCAATCATAAAAATGGCAAGAAGAATCAGAAAAACAATGAACCGCCAATTTTTAGCCGCATTTGCTTCTTCGTTGATTAAAAATCTTGCTTTTAATATGCTGTAAACTCCATTTTTCATTACTTACCTCTTTTCGGCTATTCTCAATTTTGCACTTCGAGCTCTATTATTGATTTTGATTTCTTGAAAATCAGGAACAATTAATTTTCCAATTGTTTTAAATGGAACAGAAAAATTACCAAAAAAATCACGCTCTGGTTCGCCTTCAAACATTCCGTTTTTCATCAATCTTTTTACCAATCTGTCTTCCAATGAATGGTATGAAATAACGCTTAATCGTCCGCCGGGCTTCAAAACTTCTAAAGATTGTTCTAAAAATTCTTTTAAAACATCCATTTCTTGATTGACTTCAATTCGGATTGCCTGATACATTTGAGCCAATATTTTATGGCTTTTATGCGCTGGTAAAAAACGTCCTAAAACTATTTTTAGCTGTTCTGTGTTTTTAATTGGTTCTTCTTCACGGGCTTCAATAATTACACGGGCAATTGCTGGTGCATTTTTCAATTCTCCGTAATCAAGAAAAACTCTTCTTAAATTTGTTTCGTCGTATTCGTTGACAACCCGATACGCATTTAAGTCATTTTTTTGACTCATTCTCATATCTAATTCCGCATCAAAACGAGTAGAAAAACCACGTTCGGCAACGTCAAATTGATGCGAAGAAACTCCCAAATCAGCCAAAATTCCATCTACGCTTTTCACATTATGAAATCTTAAAAACCTTTTTATAAATCGAAAATTTTCATTTATCAAAACAAAACGTTCGTCATCTAAAGTATTTTCTAAAGCATCTTCATCTTGGTCAAATGCGAATAACTTTCCATTTGGACCCAAACGACTCAAAATTTCTTTTGAATGTCCGCCTCCGCCAAAAGTCACATCAACATATATTCCGTCTGGTTTTATATTAAGTCCGTCAACAGATTCTTTTAATAATACAGGATTATGATATTCCATTTTCATCGTCATTTACGTTACCCATCACCTCTTCTGCTAAATCTGCAAAGTCAATTTCATCGTTAGAAATGAAATTTTCATACAAATCTTTATCCCAAATTTCAACGATATTAACTGCTGAAGAAAGTACCAAATCTTTAGAAATCGATGCAAATGCAACTAAATCTTTTGGAACCAATAATCTGCCTAAAGCATCTATTTCAACCACTTTTACACCCGCAGTAAAACGACGAATGAAGTCGTTATTTTTCTTTACAAATTTGTTCAACTTGTTGATTTTATTCATCATCAAGTTCCATTCAGACATTGGATACAATTCCAAACAAGGCTGAAAAACCGAACGCTTCAAGACAAAACCGTCAAGAAGAGAAGCTGTCAATTGCTTTTTTAAAGGCGCAGGCAAAAGCAGCCTTCCTTTAGCATCAACTTTACATTCGTATGTTCCAATTATTGAATTCAATTTTATAGTATTTGAAATGGTTTTGACAAAAATATAAAAAATTTTACCACAATTTACCACAATGTACCACTTTGTTAATAAGTTTTACCACTTCCTGCAAAAAACCCATAATTTGTAGGTTTATTTCCATAAAAGGTTCTTTGACAAATTGTTAAGAAACCCCATAAATTAGAAACAAAAACTCAATAATTTATTATTTACGATTCATTTACATCGAATTTGCAACTTTAGAAATACAAAAATTGAAGTCTTTATGATTATTTAAATTGTATTTAATAAATGGAAATAGTGGGAATCATTTATTTTGAACAACAATTAATGTTTGGTTATAAAATCTTATATTTGTCGAAATTGAAATGTCATTATAATGATGGAACACATATTAAAAAAAGAAGGACGCTATACCTATTTTGAAGCTGGCGAAGGAACACCAATCATCGTTTTGCACGGTTTAATGGGTGGTTTAAGCAATTTCGAATCGGCTGGGGCTTACTTTTCTCAAAAAGGTTATAAAATTATTATACCTGAATTGCCAATTTATACTCAAAGTCTATTACGAACTAATGTGAAGGCTTTCGCCAAATACGTTAAAGATTTTATCACATTCAAAGGTTTTGACAGGGTAATTCTAATGGGAAATTCGTTGGGTGGACACATTGCCTTATACCACGCAAAAATGTATCCTGAGAAAATGTTAGGACTTGTAATTACAGGTAGCTCAGGACTTTATGAAAGCGCAATGGGCGATAGTTACCCAAGACGTGGTGATTATGATTATATTCAAAAGAAGGCAGAAGCTGTTTTTTACGACCCAAAAATTGCTACTAAAGAAATGGTTGATGAAGTTTTTAGTATGGCAAACGACCGAATAAAATTAATTAAAACCTTAACGATAGCCAAAAGTGCCATTCGTCATAATATGGCTAAAGATTTGCCGAAAATGCACATTCCAACGTGTATTATTTGGGGGAAAAACGACAATGTAACGCCACCAGATGTTGCGTTAGAATTTCATAAATTACTACCAAATTCAACTTTATATTGGATTGATAAATGTGGTCACGCAGCAATGATGGAAAGACCAGACGAATTCAATGAACTTATGTATGAATGGTTACAAAAGGCAAATTTGTAATATTTCAAAACAGATATACCACAACATTTCGAGTATTTACTGGAATTGTTGTGGTGTTTTTTTAACTACCTTTGCACAAATCAAATTTGATTATGAAAATTAATACCGCCGAATTTATAATCAGCAATTCTGAAGTTGATAAATGTCCGAAAGATTTCTTGCCAGAATATGCCTTTATTGGTCGTTCAAATGTTGGGAAATCCTCTTTGATAAATATGCTGACGAATCATAAAAACTTAGCAAAAACTTCTGGAAGACCTGGAAAAACCCAATTGATAAATCACTTTTTGATTAACAATAATTGGTTCTTAGTCGATTTACCTGGTTATGGATATGCAAAAGTTTCCAAAAAAACGAAATCTGTTTTTCAACAATTTATAACCGACTATTTTGAAACAAGAGAACAACTCGTTTGCGCTTTTGTTTTGATAGATATTCGTCACGAAGCGCAAAATATTGACATTGAATTTATGTCGTATATGGGGGAAAGTGAAATACCTTTTTGCATTGTTTTTACAAAAGCCGATAAAATCAGTAAAGTGAAAATTGATTCCCATATTGCAGCTTACAAAAAGCAAATGTTTGCAAATAATTGGGCTGAAATGCCAAATCATTTTGTGACTTCCGCAACAGAATCAACCGGAAAAATGGAATTATTAAATTATATAGACGAAGTAAATCAAGAAGTTTTCAAAAACAACAGTCAGTTTTAAAAATTCTTTTTCAAATAAAAAAATCCCAAAATACATCAATGTGTTTTGGGATTTTTTCTTTAGAAAAAGTTGACACCTATTTATTCAAATCTAATTTTTCAGCGAAATAATCACAGAAATCTTTCATTGTGTCCGACATTTTTTCGTCGTCAGTAGCACGTTTGAAAGTATCAGACATCGCAACTAAAGTTTGATGAAAAAACAATTTCATTTCGTCAACTGGCATATCTTTTGTCCACAAATCGATTCGCAAAGATTCTTGTGCCTTACTGTCCCAAATAGAAAGCATAATGGCTTTGGCATCTTCAGCTTGAACGCCACCATCTTGTGCTGTCCAGCTTAATTTTTCGGGTACTTTATTTTCGTCTAATTCTACGAAAAATTTAATTTCAGAGGTTGAATTTGCCATTATTTTTTAGGTTTGTATTTTGATTTTTGAAATAATTCCATTGAATCCATTTGCAATACTTGTTGCAAAGTTACATCATTATTATTCATAAAAGAACGAACAATTTGCCATCCAACCCACGTTCCTACTCTTCCCGGGGTTTCGTTATCGATTTCCAAATAGAATTTCGAGAACGGTGCAACATTAATAAATCGGTTTGGTAATTTAGAATCGGTGCTGTACAATAATTTATCTTCCATAAAATAACGCCACATATAACTTTCGTTTTCTTGGCACCACGTTATTTGTTCTGGTGTGTAACCAATTTTTTCAGCATCGGTAGTTTCGGGTAATAAAACGTCTTTTAGATACAATTCTTTTCCAGCATAAATCATTTGCGAAAGTAAGGTATTATCTGAAATATATGGGATTTTTGTTGCTGCAAAACTGGAAACAATATCAGGCATAATTTGATTTTCCTCGAAATTTTGTTTTAGATATTCTGGAAACTCATAAAATTTATGCTTTTTACCTAAATATAAATCTAAAGAAATTACGACCAAAGTATCTGCATAAATTGCTTTGTTTTGATAATCCATTTCTGAAATCAGAGTAATCACTTTTGGTGTTTTCGTTTTTGGGAAATAGTATTTTATATGACGGAAAAGATTATCTAAATCGGTATTTACCTTTTCAAAATTAGAGTATTTTTTCTGCACTTCCGTGTATAATTCTCTGTTTAATGGATTTTTCATTTTATTAACCCAAACAGAATCTGGTGTTGCAACGGGAAATAAATACGGGTATTTTTGTTTGATTTGCGAAAGATTTGAAACTGGGGTTTCATTGAAAATTTTGTCGAAACGTTCTACCTTTACAGATACCAGAATGTTTTCGATTTCTTTTTCGATTTTACTTTTTTTATCGCAAGATGCCAAAAGCACCAATAATGAGAATAAAGACAACAAATTTTTCATATTAGACATTTTTTAGCCCTGAGTGCAGTGGAAATCCTTTTTTTGAGGCACGAAAAAAAAGATTGGAACGGAAAGCAGGAAATAGCTCCAAATAATTATTATTTTTGCAAAGATACATTGCAGTATTTTAAAATTTTACAAAATATGTCTAAAAAAAGTACAATTCAAGTTGAAAAAGTTAACAATCACATTGTCAATTGGTTAAAAGAATATGCGATTGCTTCAAAAACGAATGGATTTGTAATAGGAATTTCTGGCGGAGTTGATTCGGCGGTTACTTCTACATTATGTGCCCAAACGGGATTGCCAACTTTGTGTGTGGAAATGCCGATTCATCAGGCGGAAAGTCACGTAAGTCGAGGGAAAGAGCACATTTTGCAACTTAAAAACAGGTTTTCAAATGTTTCTAGTACAATTGCAGATTTGACTTCGGTATTTGACAGTTTTGTAGATTTGGTTCCAACTGGCGATGATGAAAACAGAAAATACCTTGCTTTGGCAAATACTCGGGCGCGATTGCGAATGACTACTTTGTATTATCATGCAGGAATTTATGGATATTTAGTTGCTGGAACTGGGAATAAAGTGGAAGATTTTGGTGTTGGTTTCTATACAAAATATGGTGATGGCGGCGTAGATTTAAGTCCAATTGCAGATTTGATGAAATCGGATGTTTTTGCGCTTGGAGAATTTTTAAAAATACCTGAATCTATATTGAAAGCAGAACCTTCGGACGGACTTTTTGGAGATGCAAGAACGGACGAGGAGCAACTTGGAGCCAATTATGATGAGTTGGAATGGGCAATGCATGAAGATGAAAAAGGAAAAACTGCAGTTGATTTTTCAGAAAGAGAACAAATTGTATTTTCAATTTACAAGAGATTGAATACAATAAATCAGCATAAAATGAATCCAATACCTGTTTGTTTGATTCCTTCAGAATTTATATAAATTATTAACTTATTTTTTAATAAAATTACAATTTAAATTTCGTAACTTTACTTACCCTCAAATAGTTATAATAATTTAAAAATTAGAAATTATGATAAATGTTTGTATTGCAGATAATTTTCCAGTAGTTCATTTTGGGATAAAATCGTATTTTAAAGACAATTCCGATATTAGTATTGTTTCTAATATTGGAAACTTTTCTATGATTCAAGATGCACTTAAAACGAAAAAAATTGACATTTTAATACTTGACCTTGAGCTCAATGGGCTTTCAAGTATTTTTGATGTAAAAGCAATTTTAAAAAATAATCCGAATACAAAAGTGATTATTTTTTCTGGGCTTTCAGAACAAATTTATGCTCCAAACGCAATAAAATCGGGTATTTCTGCTTATGTTCATAAGTCAGAAAAGTTAGAAACTCTTGGGACAATAATACAAAAAGTGAGTCACGGCGATATTGTTTTGAGTGATTCAGTAAAGAAAAACTTGGCACTAATTGGTCGTCAAAATAAAAGCGAACGCCTTTATCGTAAACTTTCCAATAGAGAAATTGAGGTTTTGCGCTATTTAAGTGATGGAAAAAAGAACAATGAAATCTCTAAAATTCTTCACCTCAACGAAAAAACAATTAGCACTTATAAATTGAGATTGCTGACAAAACTAAATGTTACCAATTTAGTTGATTTAGTAAATAAGGCTAAAAAATTAGAAATAGTTTAGTTATAACGTGACATCACACGTCCTAATTTATTTGAAAAAGAATTGATTAATTTGTAATAATCCATCGCTAACGACAATGAATCCGTGTTGTCAGCATCGGGTTCTGGCAAAATTGAGCCTTTTAATTCCTCAATGATTTTATCTACTAAATACCATCTCATCGTTAGAATTGTTTCGGAAACATACTGACTAATCGTTTCGTTTTTTTGCTTGACAAAGATGTTTTGTCCACTCCAATCGTGCAACGCTAATTTTTCATCTTCCATCAAAATATCAGTAACTTCTTGAGCAAACTCTTGTGGCAATTGCATCAAATAGTGCTCAATATTGAAGTTCTCATTTTGATGGAAGTAATCTACTAAATTAGTATAAATTCCTTTAAATAATTCATTTGCGAGTTCAACCTCATCTTCTTGCAAGCTTAAATATACTCTTTGGAAAACGAAATATTCTTTTTTCTCGATGCTATTTTCTAATTCCCCATCGGCATTTGTTCTCAATAGTACATCTTCAAATTCTTCTTTTAAGTTTCCATATAAAAGTAAAATCTCAATTATTTTTCGTTCCAATTGATATAAAACATCAACTTTTTCAACTGCAATTGAAGTGTCACTTTTTACAATTTCAAAAGCTTTTTGCTCTTGCTTTATTTTTTTTCCTGTTTCTGTTATGTCTTTCTTAACCAATTGTGCCAAAGTACTCAGCAACACTTGCTCGGAAATATCCATAATTCGAGAACATTCTTGGATATATATTTCACGTTGAATTCGGTCTGGAATTTTAGAAATGCTAGAAACCATATCCCGAATTAATTCTGCTTTTTTTATCGGATCATTCTTCGCATCTTTCATCAAAAGAGATGCTTTGAACTGAATAAAATCTTTAGAATTTTCTTCTAAATACAAAACCAAATCTTCATAAGGAGTTTTTCGAGCAAAACTATCTGGATCTTCTCCATCAGGAAAAGCACAAACGCGAACATTCATTCCTTCTTCCAAAATCAAATCGATTCCTCGAATAGAAGCACGTAATCCTGCAGCATCACCGTCAAAAAGCACCGTAACATTTTTTGTTAATCTATTGATTAAACGGATTTGGTCTGGCGTTAAAGCCGTTCCCGAAGAGGAAACCACGTTCTCAATTCCAGATTGATTGAACTGAATTACATCGGTATAACCTTCTACTAAAAAACAGTTATTTTGTTTCGCAATAGCTTGTTTTGCCTGAAAAATTCCATATAAAACTTTACTTTTATGGTAAATATCACTCTCAGGTGAATTCAGATATTTGGCCGCTTTTTTGTCATTAGTAAGAATTCTTCCTCCAAAACCCAAAATCCTACCCGACATACTCTGAATTGGAAACATTACGCGCCCTTTGAACCTGTCAAATGGACGGTCGTCTCTTGGAATTGTCAAACCTGTACTTTCCAAAAATTCCAATTTATAACCTTTGCCTAATGCTTCTTTGGTAAATGCATCCCAAGTTTCAGGCGAATAACCCAACGCAAATTTCTTGATAGTTTCATTGGTAAAACCACGTTCTTTAAAATAAGAATAACCAATGGCTTTTCCTTCTTCTGAATTTAATAGTACATCCTGAAAGTAATTTTTTGCAAATTCAGAAACCAAATACATACTCTCGCGAACATCAGTATTTACTTTTTCTTCATCTGTTTGAACAGTTTCTTCAATTTCGATATTGTACTTTTTAGCCAAATATCGAATGGCTTCTGGATAGGTGAAATGTTCGTGCTCCATCAAAAAAGCAACTGAATTTCCGCCTTTTCCAGAACTAAAATCTTTCCAAATTTGCTTCACAGGCGAAACCATAAAAGATGGGGAACGCTCGTCAGAGAAAGGACTCAGGCCTTTGAAATTACTTCCGGCGCGTTTCAATTGAACAAAATCGCCAATAACCTCCTCTACTCGAGCAGTTTCGAAAACGGTATCAATGGTTGCTTTTGAAATCAATTTATTTTAGGGGTTCAAAGGTTAAGGTTCAAAGTTACAAAGTTTTTGAGTAATCTAATATATTACTTTTTTCTTTCAATTACATAATTTACCATCATAATCAAAGAATCTTTATACTCTGATTTTGGATAATTGTCTAAAAGTTGCAAAGCTTCTTGTTGAAATTGAATCATTTTTTGTTCGGCATACGAAAGTCCGTGATTGTCCTTCACAAAAGCAATTACTTCTTTTACACGCATTTTATCTTTGTTATGATTTTTTATGGAATTTATAAGCCAACTTTTCTCTTTTGAAGTACAAATATTGAGAACGTGAATTAATGGCAACGTCATTTTTTGTTCTTTAATGTCAATTCCTGTTGGTTTTCCAATTGCCTGATCAGAATAATCAAATAAATCATCTTTTATTTGAAATGCCATTCCAATAAGTTCTCCAAATTTTCTCATATTCTCCACCTGAACGGCATCATCAAGAACTGATTTTGCACCAAGCGCACAACAAGCGGCAATTAAAGTAGCGGTTTTCTTTTGGATAATTTCATAATAAACTGCTTCAGTAATGTCTAATCTTCGTGCTTTTTCTATTTGAAGTAATTCCCCTTCACTCATTTCTCGAACAGCAACTGAAATAATTTTCAACAAGTCAAAATCGCCATTATCAATAGAAAGTAGTAATCCTTTTGACAGTAAATAATCGCCAACCAAAACCGCAATTTTATTTTTCCAAAGGGCATTTATAGAGAAAAAACCTCGTCTTTGATTGCTATCATCTACAACGTCGTCGTGAACTAAAGTCGCCGTATGAATCAGTTCAATTACAGAAGCGCCTCGAAAAGTTCTTTCGTTTACGCTGCCTTTTGAAAGCATTTTTGCAGTAAGAAAAACAAACATTGGACGCATTTGTTTTCCCTTTCTATTGACAATATAATACGTAATTCTGTTGAGCAACGCCACTTTAGAAAGCATCGCTTCCCGAAACTTTATTTCGAAAAGTTCCATCTCCTGAAGAATTGGCTGTTTTATTTGAGATATTACATTCATTGCGATTCCAAAGATACTGTTTTGAGTTTATTATCGCAATTCTATCTCTTTTAGTTTACATAAAGTCAGAATAAATAAGCAGACATTTTTCCTTTATTTTCTATATAAAAAAGGGTGGAAATTACTTCCACCCTTAAACTATTAAAAGATATTTTTCAATTTTCGATTTAATAACAATTACGCATTTTCCGTAACCGCCTCTCTATCTATTTTTCCAACCAAGCCAACTAATACTTTTCCAGGGCCTACTTCTGTGAATACAGTAGCGCCGTCTGCTATCATTTGTTGCACCGATTGCGTCCATTTAACAGGAGCTGTCAATTGAATAATTAAGTTTTTCTTAATCTCTGATGGATTAGAAACCGCACTTGCCGCTACATTTTGATACACTGGACAAATTGGATTTGAAAAAATGGTAGCCTCAATTGCCGCAGCCAATTCCTCTCTTGCTGGCTCCATCATTGGCGAGTGAAATCCTCCGCCAACAGGTAATAATAAAGCTCTTTTTGCACCGGCTACTTTCATTGCCTCACACGCTTTTTCAACTGCCGAAAATTCTCCCGAAATCACCAATTGTCCTGGGCAATTATAATTCGCAGCAACGACAATTCCGTCTATTGATGCGCAAACTTCTTCCACTATTTTGTCTTCCAATCCTAAAACCGCTGCCATTGTTGAAGGTTTAATTTCACAGGCTTTTTGCATCGCCAAGGCTCTTTTTGAAACCAATCGTAATCCGTCTTCAAACGATAAAGTTCCATTGGCAACCAATGCCGAAAATTCACCTAATGAATGTCCAGCTACCATTTCTGGCTTGAAATCTCCCAATGTTTTAGCCAAAATTACCGAATGTAAAAACACTGCCGGTTGTGTTACTTTGGTCTCTTTTAATTCTTCAGCCGTTCCTTCAAACATAATATCGGTGATTCTAAAACCCAAAATTTCGTTCGCTTTTTCGAATAATTCTTTGGCTAATTCTGAATTTTCGTACAATTCTTTGCCCATCCCCGTGAATTGTGCGCCCTGACCTGGAAATATATATGCTTTCATTTTTTATATGTTTAATTAACTTAAATTGGAATGCAAAAATAGTATTTTTTTGGAGCAAATCAATCCCTTTTCATAATAACAATTTGTCCCGCTGTCCGTTATAGTCTTGCTTCGTTCCTCCGCAAGAGCTGCCATTTCCATCGGGGCTACCAAGGACGTTTATATTTTTTAATAACGTTTTCTAATCCCGTTAATGATGAACGTTTACCACATTTGCAGCAGCAATTGCACGTTCAACAATATCCTCAATTGGAGTTTCTAAACTATCATAAACCAAGGAAACACCCATTCTTCTAAAAGGTCTTGAAGTTGGTTTTCCAAATATTCTGAAATCTGTTTTTGGCAAAGCAGCAATTTTTTCAATCCCAGAATACGTTGGATTTTCACTATTTTCATTTGCAGAAATCACGGCACTTGCACCCGCTTTTTCTAATTTTATTTCAAAAATCGGCAAACTCAAAATCGCACGTAAATGCAATTCAAATTCATTGAAATTTTGTGTTCCAGCTAATGTAACCATTCCCGTATCGTGAGGTCTTGGCGACAATTCAGAAAAATAAACACCATCGTCAGTAAGAAAAAACTCAACGCCAAAAAGACCTGCGCCACCTAAAGCTTCCGTAACTTTTTCTGCCATATCTTGCGCTTCAAACAAATTCTTGTCAGAAATTCTGGCAGGCTGCCAACTTTCTTGATAATCGCCACGCTCTTGGCGGTGCCCAATTGGAGCACAAAAAAGTGTTGGATTATTATTTTGAACTACCGTCAATAAAGTTATTTCTGAATTAAATTTCACAAAGGATTCAACAATTACTTCAACCACATCACCACGGGAACCTTCAACGGCATAACTCCAAGCTTTTTCAATGTCGGATATTGTTTTTATTGTAGATTGCCCTTTTCCAGAAGAAGACATTAATGGTTTTATCACACAAGGCATTCCAACTTCCAAAACAGCTTTTTCCAATTCGTCAGCTGAAGTCGCATAACGATAATTTGCAGTTTTCAATCCCAATTCTTTGGCAGCCAAATCACGAATCGCTTTTCTATTCATAGTGAAATTTGCCGCTTTTGCAGAAGGAACAACTGTAATTCCTTGTTTTTCGTAGTCATAAAAACGTTCTGTTCTAATGGCTTCAATTTCAGGAACTATAATATCGGGGTTGTGTTTTGCAACTATTCTATCTAATTCGGTGCCATCAAGCATGTTGATTACCTCAAAACTATGAGCGACTTGCATTGCGGGTGCATTTTCATAATTATCAACTGCAATTACGATTTGCCCAATGCGTTGTGCGGCAATTGTAAATTCTTTTCCTAATTCTCCAGAACCTAAAAGTAGTATTTTCATAAATAAAAAAAGTTTGAAATTTAAAGTTTAAGGTTGTGAAACTTTAAGCTTTAAGCCTTAAACTTTAAACTAATTTAATTATAGTAATTTATATTGTATTACGGATTATTTCGCCGTTTGAAAGCTACTGGTTTTATAGCCAACTAAAAATCTAAGAATATTGCTTTTCGTAATACTTCGCATATTCTCCAGAAGTAACATTTTTCAACCAAGTTTCATTATTCAAATACCAATTTACTGTACGCTCCAAACCTTGTTCAAAAGTTATAGAAGGTTTCCAACCCAACTCTTGATTTATTTTTGACGCATCAATTGCATAACGTAAATCGTGACCTGGTCTGTCTTTTACATACGAAATTAATTGTTCAGATGTACCTGAACTTCGTCCCAATTTATCATCCATAATTCCACAAAGCAATTTGACCAAAGCTATGTTTTGCCACTCATTAAACCCGCCAATATTATAGGTTTCGTGATTTCTACCTTTATGAAATACCAAATCAATAGCAACTGCGTGATCTTCTACAAATAACCAATCGCGCGTATATTTCCCATCACCATAAACAGGCAAAGGTTTGTTATTGATAATGTTATTAATAAAAAGTGGAATTAATTTTTCCGGAAAATGATTAGGCCCATAATTATTGGAGCAATTTGTAATTACATAAGGCAAACCATACGTTTCGCCATACGCTCTAACAAAATGGTCTGAACTTGCTTTAGATGCCGAATAAGGCGAATTTGGATCATAAGCTGTGGTTTCGGTAAATAATCCTTCCGCACCAAGACTTCCATAAACCTCATCGGTACTAATATGATAAAAACGCTTTCCTGATTCGTTACCTTTCCATTGCGTTTTGGCTGCATTCAATAAATTCATCGTCCCAATAACATTGGTTTTAACAAAAGACAAAGGGTCTTCAATAGAACGATCCACGTGCGATTCCGCCGCAAGATGCAAAACACCTTCAAATTGATGTTGGCTGAAAAAATCATCAATAAATTGTGCATTAACAATATCTCCTTTTACGAAAGTATAATTTGGTTCATTTTCAATATCAGCAATGTTTTCAAGATTTCCTGCATAAGTCAATGCATCCAAATTATAAATATGGTATTCTGGATAATTTTTTACAAATCTTCTCACAACGTGTGAACCAATGAAACCCGCACCGCCTGTAATTAATATTTTTTTCATTACGCCATTTATATTTTAAAACTCTTTTTGACAGAAATAAATTTACAATTTTCCATCACTAATTTCACCTAATACCCCCTTAACATCAAAAATAATACTTTTCTCATTTTTTAGTTTTTGAAAATCAATATCCATAAATTCTTTATGAGAAACGCCTAAAACTATGGCATCAAAAGTAGCATTTGGTACTATTTTAGTAGTTTCCAATTTATATTCGTGAGTAACTTCCGCAGGATTAGCCCAAGGGTCGTGAATTGTAACTTGAATTCCGTAGTCCTTTAAAGCAGTAATCACATCAATAATTTTTGTATTTCGAACGTCTGGGCAATTTTCTTTAAATGTGATTCCTAACATTAATAAAGAAGAACCGTTAATTGCAATTCCTTTTTTAATCATTAGTTTAACAACTTGTGATGCCACATAGTCGCCCATACTATCATTTAATCTTCTTCCTGCTAAAATAATTTCAGGATGATAACCCATTTCTTGAGCTTTTTGCGCCAAATAATAAGGATCAACTCCGATACAATGACCGCCTACTAATCCTGGTTTAAAAGGTAAAAAATTCCATTTTGTACCTGCTGCTTCTAGAACGGCATGGGTATCAATTTCCAAAATATTAAAAATTTTAGCCAATTCATTTACAAAAGCAATATTAATATCTCGTTGAGAATTTTCAATTACTTTGGCTGCTTCGGCAACTTTTATTGATGGAGCCAAATGTGTTCCAGCAATAATAACGGATTTATAAAGCTCATTTACTTTCTGTCCAATCTCAGGAGTGGAACCAGCTGTAACTTTTAATATTTTCTCTACAGTATGTTCTTTGTCGCCTGGATTAATTCGCTCAGGAGAATATCCTGCGAAAAAATCAATATTGAATTTCAAACCACTAATTCGTTCCAAAACAGGCACACATTCTTCTTCAGTAACACCTGGGTAAACAGTAGATTCATAAATTACAATATCTCCCTTTTTTAAAACTTTCCCAACCGTTTCACTCGATTTATATAATGGAGTTAAATCTGGACGGTTATTTTTATCAACAGGAGTTGGAACGGTAACAATATAATAATTACAATTTTCAATGTCTTCCATATTATTACTACAGAATAATCCGTTTGCCTCTGAAGGAGCTTCTACTAAAACATTTTTCAAAACATCTTCAGAAATTTCAAGTGTGGCATCAATCCCAGAACGCAATTCTGAAATACGTTTTTGATTAATATCAAAACCTACTACTGGATATTTGGTAGCAAAAAGTCTTGCCAAAGGCAGACCGACGTAGCCTAAGCCAATCACAGCAATTTTAGCATTATTTGAAACTATTTGATTTTCATTTATAAGCATAATATTCTGAATAAATTTGGGTTATTTGGGTTGAATTTCAATTAAAATAATAACTAACTGCCAATACATTTGTATACAAATCCTATCTCTGTTAACATTTTACCATCTAAAACATTTCTACCATCAAAAACAAAAGCAGGTTTTTGCATAGCATCGTATATTTTTTGCCAATCATAATTCTTGAATTCATCCCATTCTGTTAAAACTGCAATTGCGTGCGCCTTATTACAAGTTTCATAAGGATTGTCAAATACTGTAATTCCTTTTCTATTTAAATCAGAAGATCGTGTTTCTAAATAATCTAAATCGGCAAGCACTTTTATCTCGGAAACTTTCGGGTCATAAACAGCTATTTGAGCTTGCTCATTTAACAAATAATCTGCAACATATATAGCTGCCGATTCTCTTGTATCATTGGTGTCTTTTTTGAAAGCCCAACCTAAAAACGCTATTTTTTTTCCAGAAATAGTATTGTATAAAGTAGTTACAATATTTTTTGAAAATCTATTTTTTTGATGATCATTCATTATAATGACTTGTTCCCAATAGTCAGCAACTTCATTTAAACCAAAAGATTGGCAAATATAAACCAAGTTTAAAATGTCTTTTTGAAAGCACGAGCCTCCAAATCCAACAGATGCTTTTAGAAATTTAGAACCAATTCTACTGTCCATTCCAATTGCACGAGCAACCTCATTTACATCGGCACCTGTTTTTTCACAAAGTTCTGATAAAGCATTTATAGAGGAAACACGTTGCGCAAGAAACGCATTTGCTGTTAATTTAGATAATTCCGAAGACCAAACATTTGTAGTCAAAATTTGTGCTGCAGGAACCCAATTTGAATATATATCAACCAAATTCTGAATGGCAATTTGTCCATCAGGAGTTGTATCTCCTCCAATTAAGACTCGATCTGGATTTAATAAATCTTGAACGGCCGTTCCTTCAGCGAGAAATTCTGGATTGGATAATACTTGAAATTGAACACCATTTCCTGTTTGTGTAAGAATACTTTTTATTGCTTCTGCAGTTCTCACAGGAAGTGTAGATTTTTCAACAACTATTTTGTCTGATTTTGAAACTTTAGCAATTTGACGAGCACAAAGCTCAATGTATTTCAAATCGGCAGCCATTCCTTTTCCAGAACCATACGTCTTGGTTGGAGTATTTACAGAAATAAATATTAGTTGAGCTTCATCAATTGCACTTTCAACATCAGTTGAAAAAAATAAATTTCTACCCCTTGCTTCTACAACAATTTCGCTTAATCCAGGCTCATAAATCGGTATGTTCTCAACGTTAGGGTCATTCCAAGCCGCAATTCTATCTTCGTTTAAATCAACAACAATAACTTTAATATGAGGACATTTTTGAGCGATAATAGCCATTGTTGGACCACCAACATAACCTGCTCCAATACAACAAATAGTTTTTATTTCCATAAATTCTGAATTCTAATTTCGCTTAACATAAAACATCAGCTCCAAAATTAATTGTTTTATTTAATTTGGAGGTTTTTAGTTAGATTATTTTAAATTATTCCAATACCAAATAACGGCTTCTTTTAGACCATCTTGCATTGAAAATTTTGGATTATAGTTTAAAAGGTTTTTTGCCTTTTCAATACTTGCTAACGAATGAGGTATATCGCCAAGTCTATTATCGCCATAAATCACTTGGACTTCATTGATTTTTTCATCAAATTCACTCAAATATTTTTTTAGATAATGCACCAAATCATTTAATGTG
>CANINJ010000004.1 GCA_947468985.1 Bacteroidota bacterium | reverse complement strand
ACCAGATGCTGGAGAATTTTTAATTGGTGAAACTGTAAAAATCGCTTATGTCGATCAGGCGCATTCCAATATAAATCCTGAGAAATCAATTTGGGAGAACTTCGCTGACGGACAAGAATTGATTATGATGGGCGGAAAGCAAGTAAATTCAAGAGCTTATTTGTCAAGATTTAATTTTGGTGGTGGGGAACAAAACAAGAAAGTTTCGATGCTTTCTGGTGGAGAACGTAACCGTTTGCATCTTGCAATGACTTTGAAAGAAGAAGGAAACGTACTTTTATTAGATGAGCCAACGAATGATTTGGACATCAATACGCTTCGTGCATTGGAAGAAGGTTTAGAGAATTTTGCTGGTTGTGCCGTTGTAATTTCTCACGACAGATGGTTTTTGGATAGAATTTGTACGCACATTTTGGCATTTGAAGGAAATTCCGAAGTCTATTATTTTGAAGGTGGATTCTCTGATTATGAGGAAAATAAGAAGAAACGTTTGGGTGGAGATTTAACCCCGAAACGATTGAAATATAGAAAACTAATTAGAAGTTAAAGTAAAGAGAGACCAAACGGTCTCTTTTTTTTGTGCTGTTTTCAAAATTATACCGCTTGTTATTTCAAATTAGTCCAATAAAAATTGGACTAAATGAAATATACTGCTGCATTATACCATAATGATTAGACTAATCAATAAATATAATTGGTATTAAATTCAAATATAAAATTTTGAATTTTATTTTGATATTATCAACAATTTATAAACACTCAAAAAAAAACTTTGCGTACTTTGCGGTGAAATATCCATCTATGAATTCAAGTCATTTTTACTCACTTTTGCGAAGACAATTCCCATTTATTCCCACGAATAAACAGGATATTTTCTTTCAGCAAATAGCGGAATTTATTACCAATGACGATAATAATGAGATATTTGTCTTGAAAGGATATGCAGGAACTGGAAAAACTACCGTGATTTCAACGATTGTAAATAATTTAATTGAAATCAATAAAAAGTATGTTTTGCTTGCGCCAACAGGTCGTGCGGCAAAAGTTATTGCAAATTATTCTCAGAAACCTGCGTTTACGATTCACAAAAAAATATATTTTCCAAAGAAAGGCGCTGGTGGTGGCGTGAGTTTTACGTTGCAACAAAACAAACACAAAAACACTTTCTTTATAGTTGATGAAGCTTCGATGATTTCGGACACGAATTCCGAAAGTAAAATGTATGAAAACGGGTCATTATTAGACGATTTGATTTCTTATATTTATTCAGGAACCAATTGCAAAATGATATTATTGGGAGATACTGCGCAGTTGCCCCCCGTAAATTTAGACATTTCCCCCGCTTTAAATATTGATACTTTGGGAATGCATTACAATAAAGAAATCAAGCACATTGAGTTGGACGAAGTAATGCGTCAGGAAGAAAATTCAGGTATTTTATTCAATGCAACCGAACTTCGAGAAGTGTTGAAAGATACTTTTTTTGACAGTTTCAAATTTCAATTACGTGGGTTTAAAGATATTGTTCGACTTACTGATGGCTACGATATTCAAGATGCAATTAATTCGGCATATAGCAATTATAGTATTGAAGATACTGCCTTTATCGTTCGTTCTAATAAACGTGCGAATCAATATAACGAGCAAATCCGCACCAAAATATTAGACAAGGAAAGCGAATTGTCCACAGGTGATTTTTTGATGGTGGTGAAAAACAATTACTTCTGGCTTAAAGATTCTGACGAAGCTGGTTTTATTGCCAATGGTGATATTATTGAAGTCTTAGAAATTTTTAATATTCAAGAATTATATGGTTTTAAATTTGCTAAAGTCAAAATCAGAATGGTCGATTATCCTAATCAAATTCCATTAGAAACCGTATTATTGATGGATACAATTACCAGTGAATCACCATCATTAACCTACGAAGAATCCAATAGATTGTACCAAGAAGTGATGAAAGATTATGAAGGAGAAACCAAGTTTAAAATGTTTCAAAAAGTAAAAGAAAACGAATATTTCAATGCGCTGCAAGTCAAGTTTTCGTATGCAATTACTTGTCATAAATCGCAAGGAGGACAATGGAATACTGTGTTTATTGAACAACCGTATTTGCCAAACGGCATCGATAGAGATTATATACGATGGTTATATACAGCAATCACAAGAGCAAAAGACAAGTTGTATTTGATAGGTTTCAAAGACGAAAATTTTGAAGAATAGTTTTATTTATAAAATCATTTGTAAGTTTGTATTTCAAAAGTAATTTATGAAAATAATAGCAGTTATTCCCGCAAGATACGCCTCGACACGATTTTACGCTAAATTAATGCAAGATTTAGGTGGTAAAACGGTCATTTCCAAAACCTACGAAGCGGCGGTAAATACCAATTTATTTGACGATGTATTTGTTGTAACCGATTCTGATTTGATATTCAATGAAATTGTTTCTCAAGGTGGAAAAGCCATTATGAGCATTAAAGAACACGAATCTGGAAGCGATAGAATTGCCGAAGCTGTTGAACATTTGGATGTTGATATTGTTGTCAATGTTCAAGGAGACGAACCTTTTATTAATAAAGAACCGTTAGAAAAACTGCTGCATATTTTTAGAAATGACACCGAAAACGAAGTTGATTTGGCTTCGCTAATGCGAGAAATTACAGTTATTGAAGAGATTAACAATCCAAACAATGTAAAAGTTGTTGTAGATCAGAATAATTTTGCATTGTATTTTTCTCGTTCTGTAATTCCTTATCCAAGAGAAGTGAACGTTGGCGTGCGTTATATGCAACACATCGGGATTTATGCTTTTAGAAAACAAGCCTTATTGGATTTTTATAGTTTGCCAATGAAGTCCTTAGAAGCTTCCGAGAAATTAGAGCAATTACGCTACTTAGAATTTGGAAAACGAATAAAAATGGTTGAAACCACTCACATCGGAATAGGAATTGACACTCTTGAAGATTTAGAAAAAGCTAGAAAATTAATTTAATTTTCTTTACTTCCGTGGTCAAAATATCCTTTTCCTTTAATTTTTGTTGAAAAAAAGTTTAAGAATAATACTACAAAAAACAAAAATAATAACGCTTGAGTACTGACTAAAAATTTACCATAAGTTGTTATTGGATAATAATCGCCATACCCAATTGAAGATGAAGTGATAATACTAAAATAAACGGCATCAAACCAATGGTTGAAAGGCTCGTTTAGATGATTTCCGCAAGTATAAAGTACTGCATAAGCAAACACAATTTCCAAATAATTGAAGAATAATAATAACATCGACCTTCTGTAAGAGCGAGGTTTTGAAAAAGTATCTGACGCAAAAATTAAGGTTGGAATGTATAAAATGGTTTCCAACAAGACATAAACCATCGCATAAATCACAAAATTATTGACCTGCCAATGGTTGATTAAAATCAAAATTGGAAACATAACTTTCAGTAATACATAGAAATCTGTAGATAAATCAAGATATTGAGGTCCTTTTTTATCGGCTAAAAACTTAATGTAAATTCCAGGAAAAAATAACTGTGAAGAGGAAAGGAAAAGCCGAATTATCTTTTCAATTCCATTGTCGTCTTGGTGGTCATTATTCCAAATCGCTTTGATGTTATAGATACTTTTTTGAACGGGATTTTGCACCGCAGTTTCAAATTTAGTTCCATTTCCGATTAGCAGTTTCTTTAAGATTTGTAACATAATGAATGGAATAAATTATCATCCTTAAATTTACGAAATAATAATAAGATAGGATGATAATTCGAGCGGTATTCTCAAAAGAACAATGATGATTTGAGATAAAATCTATTTTTTAAAATCTACAGATAGCGAATTCACACAATAACGTTGCCCAGTTTTCGTTGGTCCATCATCAAAAACGTGTCCTAAATGCCCGCCACAATTGGCACAAACAATTTCTGTACGAATCATTCCGTGCGTAGCATCTTTAATATATTTTACTTTTCCAGGTATAGATTCGTCGAAGGAAGGCCATCCGCAATGGGCGTCAAACTTAGAATCGCTTTCAAATAATGGTTCGCCGCAACCGCCACAACAATATGTTCCTTTTTCGAAATAGAGGTTGTATTTTCCTGAATGTGGAAATTCTGTGCCTTTTTGGCGAAGGATTTTATAGCGCTCTAAACCCAATTGGTCTTTCCACTCTTGTTCCGATTTTTCTATTGATGCACTCATTATTTTGAAGGTATAAATTTAACAGATACAGAATTTGTACAAAAACGTTGCCCAGTTTTAGTAGGTCCATCATCAAAAACATGTCCTAAATGACCGCCGCATTTTGCGCAATTCACTTCGGTTCGGGACATCCCAAAACTCGAATCGGTAATATAAGTCACAGAACCTTTTATGGCTTTATCGAATGAAGGCCAGCCACAATCAGAATGAAATTTTGCATCGGAATAAAAAAGTAAATTTCCACAAGCAGCACAAACGTAAGTTCCTTTTTCAAATGTATTTACATATTTCCCTGAAAATGGGCGTTCTGTTCCTTTTTCACGAAGCACTTCAAATTGTTCGGGCGTTAATTCTTTTTTCCATTGCGCCTCCGATTTCTGAATTTCAAGTTTTTGATTTTTCGTTTTATCTTGCCCTTGACAGGAAAAAAGTGAAAATAAAAGTAGTAATATAAATAGCTTGTTTATCATTTGAATAATAATTAATTTTTAATAAATTCGACAGTTTTCTCAATAACAAATGGGCTTCCAAGAATTTTTCGGTGTCCCAAAAGTTGTGTAATTAGCAATTCGCCATTTTTTAAATGCTTGTGAATGTTAATTGAGTTAGATAAAGGAACTTCATAATCGTTTTCATCATGAATTACAAGAACAGGAATTTCAACTGTTTTAGCCGCACTATGAGCGGAATAATTTTCCATAGGCTCGTTGTATTTTTTTTCAAAATGCTCTTGCAAATGCGAGCTAAATTCTGGTTTAAGTTTCAATTTAGAAACGAAATCATCTAAAATATCTTTCACTTTATCGCCACTTCCAATGATGGTTAATCGGTTAATTTTGAATCCTTTTTTTATTGCATTAAGCAAAGCCATTCCACCTAAAGAATGTCCAACAGCAGCTTCAAACGGTCCAAATTTCTTATCGATTTCAAATATTGAAGCAATGAATTCGGTCATTATTGTAGCATTTCCTGATGATTTTCCGTGTGCAGGAGCATCAAAACTAATAGTTTCATATCCTTTATCTACGAATGCATCTGCAAATTTCACCAATTGCGTTCCGCGTCCCGACCAACCGTGAACAAGCAAAATCTTTTTATCACTTATACCATATTGGTACACCACAATTTCTTTGTTAACATAAGGAATCAATATTCTTTTTTGAATACTGTTTTTATCCATTTCCAATTCTCTCTTAGGAACTTTGTGTTTTATTGGAGTTGTAAATAAGCGAGCTAAATATAAAGTAGTCAGTTTTACAGAAAAAAATTGAAGTATTTTTCCAATGTAAATAATGACTTTCGGAACTTTCAAATGTTCCTTTTTATTTGAATTCAATGCAATTTTATTTAAATGATATTTAAATGATGCAATTTAGGATATTATTTTTCCGTTAGCATATTACATTTATTAAATTAATCATAAAATAGTTTAACAAATTAAAGCAATAAATACGCAATTATTTGTATGTTACAGCAGTAAAACAAAGAGATATATTTGTAACTTTAACATTCAAAATTAAAATCAAATTTTATGAAAAAGCACTTAATCTTATTTATTACAGCAATTTTTATTCTTTTTTCTTGCGCCAAAAATCCATTTACGGGTAAAAACACATTGAATTTTGTATCTAATAGTGAACTGTTTCCAACATCTTTTCAGCAATACGGAACTTTTTTGAAAGACAATAAAGTGGTTGTTGGAACTACCGATGCAAAACGTGTTGAAGCCGTTGGTATGAAAATTAAAGTTGCTGCCGAAAAATATTTGGATGCCAACGGATTTAAAGGGTATTTAAAGGATTATTCTTGGGAATATAAATTGGTTGAAAGCAAAGAAGTCAATGCTTGGTGTTTGCCTGGCGGAAAAATAGTATTCTATTCTGGCATTTTGCCAATTTGCAAAGACGATGCTGGGATGGCAACCGTAATGGGACACGAAGTAGCACACGCTTTGGCAAATCACGGAGCGCAACGAATGAGTGCAGGAATTTTGCAGCAAGCAGGAGCAGGGGTTGTGGGAATTGCAACAGACTCAAAAAGCAATCAAGAAAAACAACTCTGGATGACCGCTTACGGTGGAGTTACGCAATATGGCGCGATGTTGCCTTTTAGCAGAAGTCACGAAAGTGAAGCAGATAAAATAGGTTTAATTCTTATGGCAATTGCAGGTTATGATCCAACTACAGCGGTCGCATTTTGGGAAAGAATGTCTGCAAATTCAGGAGGAAAAGCGCAACCCGAATTTTTAAGCACGCACCCATCTGATGCAACGCGAATAGCAAAATTAAAAAGCCTAATCCCAGAAGCTAAAATTGAAGCAGCAAAATTTGGTGTTGTTTTTAAATAAAAATACTATCTTCGGTGCTGTCTTTAAGACTTTTATATCTAATACCTACTGATTATTTATGGCAAATCTTGAAAAAGGAAATTCAAAATTACTGAATGCTTGGGCTTTCTATGATTGGGCAAATTCCGTTTACAGCTTGGTAATTGCATCCGCAATTTTCCCTATTTTTTATGGTGCATTATTCAAAATCAGAGGCGTTTCCTATATTGATGTATTTGGAACAACTCTCAAAAGCACGGCGCTAATTAGTTTTGTAACGGCAGCTGCCTTTTTATTGGTCGCTTTTATTTCGCCATTATTATCTGGTATCGCCGATTATGTTGGAAACAAAAAGAATTTTATGAAATTCTTCTGCTATTTAGGTGCACTTTCGTGTATTGCAATGTATTGGTTTTCATTGGAACACATATATTATAGCTTAATTGCTTACTTTTTTGGATTGGTTGGTTTTTGGGGAAGTTTGGTTTTTTATAATTCCTATTTGCCAGACATTGCATTTCCAGACCAACAAGATAAAATCAGTGCCAAAGGGTTTTCAATTGGATATATTGGAAGCGTTTTATTGTTAATTGTTAACTTGGCGATGGTTATGAAACCTGAGTTTTTTGGAATTACTGGTACTTCGGGAGAAGCAAGTATGAAAGCAATGCGCTATTCCTTTGTAATGGTTGGAATTTGGTGGATTAGCTTCAGTCAATATACGTATTACTATTTGCCGAAAGGAAATAAAGGACATAAAGTTACAAAAGCAGTAGTTTTTAATGGATTTCACGAACTTAAAAAAGTTTGGTATTTGTTAGAACATAACGTTCAATTAAAACGATTTTTGGGAAGTTTCTTTGTTTATGGAATGGCGGTTCAAACGGTTATGATTATTGCAGTTTACTTTGGAGAACAAGAAATTTCTTGGAAATCCGATAGTGAAAAAACGACAGGTTTAATAATTAGTATTTTAGTAATTCAGTTGGTTGCTATTTTGGGTGCCAATTTAACTTCAAAAGCATCAGAAAAGTTCGGAAACATTACCACTTTAATATTCTTAAATTGTATTTGGGCAGTTTTATGCGTTGTTGCATTTTTTGTAACTTCACCAATTGAATTTTATATGACAGCTGGTTTTGTTGGTTTGGTAATGGGAGGTATTCAAGCACTTTCCCGTTCTACGTATTCTAAAATGCTACCTGAAACTGATGATACAGCTTCTTTTTTTAGTTTTTATGATGTTTCAGAAAAAATTGGAATCGTAATTGGAATGTGTCTTTATGGAATTATCGACCAAGTAACAGGAAGTCCAAGATATTCAATTGTATTTTTAGGGTTGTTTTTTGTTACAGGCATATTTTTATTATCAAGAGTTAAAAGAAAAATTATTATAGCATTATAAATTGAATTATATTTGACAAAAATTAAAATCATAACTAAATGAACATAATAAAACTAACAGCTGCAGCAGTGTTTTCTGTTTTTACTCTAATGACATTTACTTCTTGTACAACTTCTATCGAGCCTGTAGATCAAGATTTATTAGGAAATCTCGTAAATCCTACGAGCATTGTTGGCACTTACACAATGACCGCTTTTAATACTGGAATCCCAACAGATTTGAACAACGATGGGACTACATCTATAAATCAAATGTCGGAAACCACTTGTTTTAACAACAATATAATGACTTTAAATGCAGATCATACTTTTAATGCTACGCAAAATGGTTTAGATATAAATGCTACAGCAACAACTTCAACAATGGAGTGTTATTCTGACCCATTACTTTCAGGAACTTGGGCTTTAAATGGAACTATATTAACATTAACCTATGATGATGCAGGAACACCGATAGTTGAAACTTTTTTGGTTGCATCAAATACGCTAACGTATAGCGTTCCACTTGGTGAAATTGTAGGAACAACTTCAACTAATGAACCTGTATTTTTAACTTCAAGTATTAATGTAGTTTATTCACGATAAATTATATTAAGAATTATTTTTAAGCTGTCTTTTAGATGGCTTTTTTTAACAAGTCAAATGGCATAATGATTGCTTTATTAGAATAGCAATCTTTTAATGCTTAAACAATTATTTTTTTGCTTTTTTTTGTTTTAAATGTGCGTTTTTCGGATAGAAAACAACCATTTAATTCGATTTATTTATAATTATAATGTCAAAACGACCTAATTTTTACTATGTCAAACCCTAAAATAATCACTATTGACAATTTGTCACTTCAAGAATTTGATTCCGAAGCAGAATTAATCCCGCTTTTAACACCAGAAGACGAAGAAGAGATGAATAATGAAGAATTGCCAGAATCCTTGGCGATTTTACCTTTACGAAACACTGTTTTATTCCCTGGAGTGGTAATTCCAATTACTGCTGGTAGAGATAAATCTATTAAATTAATCAATGATGCCAATGCAGCTGGAAAAGACATTGGTGTGGTTTCTCAAATAAATGAAGAAGACGAAGATCCTTCACAAAACGACATTCATTCTATTGGAACGGTTGCAAAAATACTTCGGGTTCTAAAAATGCCTGATGGTAATATTACTGTAATTCTTCAAGGTAAAAAGCGTTTTGAAATTGACACTGTTATTTCTCAAGCACCTTATTTAATTGCTACTGTAAAGAATATTGTAGAAACACGTCCTGCCAAAAAAGACAAAGAGTTTACTGTTATTATTGATTCTATAAAAGAATTGGCAATCCAAATTATTAAGGAAAGTCCGAATATTCCAACCGAAGCTACATTTGCAATTAAGAATATTGAAAGTAAATCATTCTTAATCAATTTTGTGTCTTCAAATATGAATCTTTCTGTTAAAGAAAAACAAGAGTTGTTGAATGTTACAGATTTGAAAGACAGAGCTTTAGAAACTTTACGATATATGAATATTGAACTTCAAAAATTGGAGTTAAAAAATGATATTCAGTCAAAAGTTCGCTTTGATTTAGACCAACAACAACGAGAATATTTCTTGCACCAGCAAATGAAAACCATTCAGGAAGAATTGGGTGGAGCTTCTCAAGAAGAAGAAGTTGAAGAAATGGTAGAAAAAGCAGCACTCAAAAAATGGGATGATGTTACCAAAAAACACTTCGAAAAAGAATTGACAAAAATGCGCCGAATGAATCCACAAGCGCCTGATTTTGGAATTCAAAGAAACTATTTAGAATTGTTTTTAGATTTGCCTTGGAATGAATATTCTAAAGATAATTTCGATTTAAAAAGAGCACAAAAAATTCTTGATCGTGACCATTTTGGTTTAGAAGATGTAAAGAAAAGAATGATAGAACATTTGGCAGTTTTGAAATTGCGAAATGATATGAAATCACCAATAATCTGTTTGACAGGACCCCCAGGAGTTGGAAAAACATCTATTGGAAAATCAGTTGCAGAAGCTTTAGGAAGAAAATATGTGAGAATTTCACTTGGTGGTTTACGAGATGAAGCTGAAATTCGTGGGCATAGAAAAACCTATATTGGCGCAATGTCAGGGCGTATTATTCAAAGTTTGAAAAAAGCGGGAACATCAAATCCTGTATTTGTTTTGGATGAAATCGACAAATTAGCGATGGGAAATCAAGGCGACCCATCTTCGGCATTATTAGAAGTTTTAGATCCTGAACAAAACAATGCATTCTATGATAATTTCCTTGAAATGGGATACGATTTATCGAAAGTAATGTTCATTGCAACGTCCAATAATATGGCAACTATTCAACCTGCATTGCGTGATAGAATGGAAATCATAAAAATGTCTGGTTATACAATTGAAGAAAAAACAGAAATTGCACGCCAACATTTATTCCCTCGTCAATTGAAGGAACACGGATTGACTTTAAAAGATTTAACGATTGGAAAAAAACAATTGGAGAAAATTGTGGAAGGTTATACCCGTGAATCTGGTGTTCGTGGATTAGAAGCTAAAATTGCTCAGGTTATCCGAAATGCTGCCAAATCGATTGCGATGGAGGAGGAGTACAACAAAAAAGTAACAGATTCTGATATTATACAAGTTTTGGGAGTTCCAAGATTAGAAAGAGATAAATATGAAAATAATGATGTTGCAGGCGTTGTAACTGGTTTAGCTTGGACAAGTGTTGGCGGAGATATTTTATTCATAGAATCCTTGATTTCTAAAGGAAAAGGAATGATGACAATTACTGGAAATCTTGGAACAGTAATGAAAGAATCGGCTACAATTGCATTGGAATATATAAAATCAAACGCTGAAATTTTCGGAATTGACCCTGAAATGCTATCCAAATACAATATCCATTTGCACGTTCCTGAAGGTGCAACACCAAAAGATGGACCAAGTGCTGGAATTGCAATGTTAACGTCTTTAGTCTCTTTATTTACTCAAAAACGAGTGAAGAAAAGCCTTGCTATGACTGGTGAAATTACCTTAAGAGGAAAAGTTTTACCTGTTGGAGGAATTAAAGAAAAAATATTAGCAGCAAAAAGAGCCAACATTAAAGAAATTGTTTTGTGTCACGAAAACAAAAGTGATATTGACGAAATTAAACCTGAATATTTAGAAGGATTGACATTTCATTATGTGAAAGAAATGAGTGAGGTCTTAACAATAGCCTTAACCGACCAGAAAGTCAAAAACGCTAAAGTTTTATAATTTAAAAACGGCTAAGAAATTAGCCGTTTTTTTTATTAAAAATAATATCTTCGCATTTGCGTTATATAAGCAGAAAAAATAAATATGTTCAAAAAACAATTATATCTCATCTTCATTCTTTTTTGTTCCGTAACCTACGGGCAAATAGGCGGACAGTCGGTATATCAGTTTTTGAATTTGGTAACTTCGCCACGTCAGGCGGCATTAGGAGGTAAAATCATTACTATTTATGATGAAGATGTCAACCAAGCCAATTTTAATCCTGCAACAATAAATGAAGATATGGACAATCATTTGGCGGTGAATTATGGAAGTTATTTTGGAGAAGTAACCTACGGAACCGCTTCTTATGCCTATACTTTTGATAATCATTTGAATACACTTCAAGCGGGTGTTAACTATGTGAATTACGGCAAATTTCAAGGAACCGATGAAACAGGAAATCCCACTTCTGATTTTACAGGAAGCGAAATGGCAATGTCTTTCGGATATTCTTTTATGATTCCTGATGTTCCTGTTCATTTTGGTGCCAATGCAAAACTGATTTCCTCAACCTTAGAAAGTTATAATTCGTTTGGTGGTGCGATTGATTTGGGTGCACTTTATATTGATGAACAAAATGATGTAAATTGGGCGATGGTTGTCAGAAATATTGGTACACAATTCACAAGTTATTCTGGAACTAAGGAAAAATTGCCAATGGAAATACTAATTGGTGTTTCTCAAGAAGTTGAAAATGTGCCTATTCGCTGGCATTTAACATTAGAAAATTTACAACAGTGGAACATTGCTTTTTCAAATCCTGCACGAGCGGTTGGTTCTATTGATGGCGGTTCGACACCTGAAAAAGTTTCGTTTTTTAATAATGCTTTACGTCACGTAATTTTTGGCGTGGAATTATTTCCAAAGAAAAGCTTCAATGTTCGATTGGGATATAATTTCAGAAGAGGCGAGGAGTTACGAGTTTTAGAACAACGAAATTTCTCAGGAATTTCTGTTGGATTTGGATTAAAATTCAATAATTTAAAATTTAATTATTCCTATTCTCGTTATACTTTAGCAGGGAATACAAGCTTATTTGGTTTAACTATTAATTTTCAAGAATAGATTTTGGATAAAAAAATTACTATCGCAATAGACGGTTTTTCGTCAACTGGAAAAAGTACTTTGGCAAAACAATTGGCAAAACATTTGGGCTACGTTTATGTTGATACTGGCGCAATGTATCGAGCCGTTGCTTATTTTGCAATGCAAAACGGGCTTATAAAGCCTGATTTTTTCAATAAAAATGGCTTAATAGAAAGTTTACCAAATATAAAATTACATTTCCAATTTAATCCTGAATTGGGATTTGCAGAAATGTTTTTGAACGATGTAAATATCGAGAAAGAAATTCGAACCATTGAAGTTTCTAATTACGTAAGTAAAGTTGCTGAAGTTTCCGAAGTTCGAGCTAAATTAGTTGAGCAACAGCAGCAAATGGGAAAAGATAAAGGCATTGTTATGGACGGAAGAGATATTGCAACAGTCGTTTTTCCTGATGCCGAACTCAAGATTTTTATGACCGCAAGTGCGCAAACTCGTGCCCAAAGACGCTTTGATGAATTGCAACAAAAAGGCGATGCTGTTTCTTTTGATGAAGTGCTTAAAAATGTGGAAGAGCGAGATTATATTGATACGCACAGAGACGATTCCCCTTTATTAAAAGATAAAAATGCCATTGAAATTGACAATTCTCACCTTACTCGAGAAGAACAATTTGATAAAGTTTTGGCATTAGTGCAAAATATTCAATGATTTAGAGATAATATATTTAATTTTTATTTGAATATATTAATTTATTGTTAGTTTTACATTACTAATAAACCACCTTACCTAAATCTAATTTTATGAATATTAAAAATCGTCTTACATTAATGAGTTTCCTACAGTTTTTTGTTTGGGGAGCTTGGTTGATAACTATTGGAACTTATTGTTTTAATGCAAAAGGATGGACAGGAGCCGAATTTGGAGCTATATTTTCAACATTAGGTTTGTCTTCACTATTTATGCCAGCTATTACAGGAATTATTGCCGATAAATGGATAAACGCTGAAAAATTATACGGAATACTTCATGTTTTATATGGATTAATTCTATTTTACGTTCCAAGTGTTAATGATCCAAACACATTATATTATGTAATTTTTGGAGCGATGATTTGTTATATGCCAACTATTTCATTGTCAAATTCGATTGCTTACAACATTTTAAAAAATAATAAATATGATGTTATAAAAGATTTTCCACCAATTAGAGTATGGGGAACAATCGGATTTATTGTAGCAATGTGGTTTACAAATATATTTAGTTCTCAAAATCCACCCGCATTTATTCACGATTTTGGTTTAAGAATCGGAAATGATATTGCAAGTTTTTTTGGAAGCCCTATATATGCTAACCAGTTTTATTTTGCTTCATTTTTTGCAATTATTCTTGGTGTTTATTCTTTTACTTTACCAAAATGCCCACCTCAAAAACTGATTGCTGAAGATGCTTCATTTATAGAGCAATTAGGTCTAAATGCTTTTAAGTTATTTACAAATTCAAAAATGGCACTTTTTTTACTTTTTTCCTTATTTCTTGGTGCAGCATTGCAATTGACCAATATGTATGGCGATGCATTCTTGGATGATTTTGGAAAAATTACAGAATATAAAACTTCATTTGTTGTTGAAGGAAGAACTATGATTATGTCAATTTCTCAAATATCTGAAACCTTATTTATTCTTGCAATTCCATTTTTCTTAAAACGATTTGGAATCAAACAAGTAATGCTAATCTCAATGATTGCTTGGGTATTGCGCTTCGGATTATTTGCTTATGGTAATCCTGCTGACGGTCTTTGGATGATTATTTTATCGTGTATTGTTTATGGAATGGCATTTGATTTCTTCAATATTTCTGGATCTTTATTTGTTGAAACAACAACAGATTCTAAGATTCGTTCATCAGCACAAGGATTATTTATGATGATGACAAATGGTGTTGGCGCTTATTTAGGAAGTAAAATCAGCGGCTATATTATCGACAAATATTTCACCGTTGACAATACCAAAGACTGGCATTCTATTTGGCTTTGTTTTGCCATTTATGCCGCCGTAATTGCCGTTGCCTTTGCTGTTTTCTTCAAGCACAAACACAATCCTGAAGAAATTCCAGAAGTAAATCATTAGTCAAAAACACTCATAAATAAACCCGATAGTCCTAAAGTTATCGGGTTTTTCATTTCAATTTTTTATTTGGCATGCCCCTTCGTAAAAACTTCGGGTCAGGTCGTTCGCTGCAATCTCTGTTCCACTTTGTTCTACAGAGGATTTCCGCTACCACCCTTCATGCGAACCCCGATTTCAGATTTATGATTTATGATTTTCCGAATAACCAAATCAACGAATAACCAAATCAACCCTTAGGCAATCTGAATTTTACCTTTGATTTGTCAATCTGAATTTATTTCAGATGCTAATTTTATAGTAATATCGAGGGCAATAAAAAATAGAATCTGTAATCGTTTTAGAATGTCATTACAAGGGAAGTGCCAATCTCAGTATGCAATTCACAGTTAATTTATTTCTTTTTTCATGGTCACTAGCGAGACATTTGCGCCAACGGGTTATACTTTTTACTAATATTTCGAAATATAAAACACCAATAGCAGCGATAAACTGTGAATTATATATTTTAATAAAAAAAAAGTATAATAAATTAATTTACACTTCAAGGTAAATTTGCTAAGTAACAATTTCGTTACAATTAAAAATTTATAAAATGAAAACTGAAAAAAATGTTTTAGATGTTCCAAACGACGGAACAAAATCAAAAAATTATTCTTCTGAACATCACAAAATGGTAGCAACACATCTTGATTCTGCTGCAAAGTTGCACAAAGAAGCAGCCAGTTACAAAGACGCTGGTGACCTAGAAAAAGGCAATCAAAGTGGCGATGATGCAGAAATTCATTACACAAAAGCTGGGGAAATTGACCAACGTTATACAGCCGCTCGTGACCATGAAACTTCAGCACATCATTACGCCCAAGTTTCAAGTCATCGTAAAGATGCTGCCATGCATACCAAAATGGGTAATCATTCTAAAGCAAAAGAAAGCAACGCTAAAGCGAACAAACATTTAACGAAAGCAGGTGAAATTGATCATCGCTACAAAGAGTCCAACGATTATGCTATTTCAGCTAATCATTACGATCAAGCGTCGACCCATCTCAAAGAAGCTGGCATGCACACCCGAAATGGTGACCATTCAAAAGCATTGCAAAGCCACGCAAATGCGAATGAGCATTTAACAAAAGCTGGTGAAATAGATAAACGCTACACGCTTGATAATAGTACAAACCGTACAAGCAATTCATCTCAAAATAAAAAGCATCCCCGTGATGACAATGGTCAGTTTACAGCCAAAAATTAAAGTAACAAAACTTAAAAAACAGCTTTGAAACTGCTATTGGTATTATATTGACAGCTCAAAAATAATAGTAAAATTATTTAATTGGTGAACTAGGCACCGTTACAATAATAACTGCTTTTGTATTAAAAGCTGGAAAACTAAAGGAACACTTTACTGATAACGTTTTAATGCCTAAATAATTGGTTTAAGAACACCATAAAATGGGTTTGACACATATTGTTAAGCCCATTTTTATTTGGGCATGCCCCTTCGTAAAAACTTCGGGTCAGGTCGTTCGCTGCAATCTCTGTTCCACTTCGTTCCACAGAGGATTTCCGCTGCCACCCTTCATGCGAACCCCGATTTCAGATTTATGATTTATGATTTATGATTTTCCGAATAACCAAATCAACGAATAACCAAATCAACCCTTAGGCAATCTGAATTTTACCTTTGATTTGTGAATCTGTAGGTTTTTTATTCTTGAATTCTGTTTTTCAAATTTATTCTTGAATGTAAGATTCTGGTAATTTCTATTTCTTTGGCATTTAGAATTCTATAAAAAATCAGATGCTGACCAGAATTGTAACCAAAAATTTCTTTATTTATTTCATCATAATTTTTGCCCAAAGTTTGGATTTCTGCTAATTCTTGACAATTCGCCAACAATTCAAAGTAGTATTTGTCTGCTTGATTTTCCGACCAAACTTCAAAAGTGTAATCCCAAATTTCAGATAAATCAGCAACAGCTTTGTTGGTAAGAGAATATTTAGGCATTTCTTTTCTTCGCTTTTAAAGATTCAAGATGTCTTTTAGGATCAAAATTTTCAGCAATTCCACTTTCAATGCCTTCATTAATTGCGTTTCTCAGGACAATTATTTTGTTTTCCTCTTCTTCTAACAATCTTAATCCTGCACGAATAACTTCACTTGCGTTTTTAAATCTTCCTTGAGTGACACTTTTGTCAACAAAAATTTCAAAGTAATTGCCTAGAGATACAGATGTATTACGTCCCATAATTTTATGTTTTTTTTAAAGTTACCAAAATTTGGTAACTTTAAAAGAAAATTTGAATTTATTTCAGATTCTATTTTTATTGAGATGCTGAAACAAGTTCAGCAAATTCAAGTTCAGCATGACAAGAATATTCGGTTTTTCTTGTCTCTACTGAAGCAATAATTACCTACAAGGTTTTGGAAACCTTGCAGGATAACCAAAATGAAAATTTCAGGCTTTTAACTCAAATTTTCAGGCTCAAAGCTCGAATTTTCAGGTTCTCAATTCAATTTTCAGGTTATTAGCTCGAAATTTTAAGTTATTAGCTCGAAATTTCGAGCTTTTAACTCGAAATTTCAGGTTCATAGCTCGAAATTTCGAGCTATTAGTATCAAAATTCATTCTAAAAACCTCAAATTATAATACAGTTGGTTTGGACTAAAAATCCTTTATTCGTTTTAATAACATATCTGTGCGGTCGGGTTTATGTACTATTTATAATTTCTAACGGATAATTATTTATATATTTTTTTTAAATTTCATTGTGGGCACAAGTGTGACGCTTAAGCTAGCGGGGTTTCTATTATTCCCATCTCTTTTGCATATCCATATTTACTTTAAAAACAATGATTTTAGCATTTGGATTATCTTTTGCAAGTTTTTCCCAAACTTTAACATGGTCTTTATTTAACTTTCCTACAAATCTGGCCCAACTAATAAATAAATAAAAATCGGCTTTAGGTAAATTTCCAACAGATTTCTCATTATCCAAATAGATTAAGTTGCTTTTAAATTCCTCTAAGTCACTTCCTTTTTCTTCCTTTAAGGAACTGTTAATTGTTAGTTCTGGAATAGTTGCGAAAAGTCCTGCATTACAATCTTGTTCTTCTTTCTTATATGTTAACCTTTTTCCTGTAGAATCAAAAAGAACTGATTCTGGAATGTTTTTTTTGAAATCGTCAAGTACTATATTATATTTACCTTTTTTGTTTACAACTAAACTGTTTTCATAACTCATTGATATTGAACTCATATATTTATTCAATGATTCTTTAGTTTCTTCTTGTGGATCTTTAATCCCATAAATTGTTTTCATTATTGGATTGCAAGAATAGCTAAAAATTAATAGGACTAATAAGGATTTTATTTTCATGTTTTTTGGTTTAAATTATGTTTAACTTGTATATAATCTATACAAACCTTATTTTATACAACCAATCTTGTGTATATTGGCGAAGGTTTGTTTCGCATTATCTTTTTGTAAATGTAATTTTAAATATTCAATAAAGGCTTTGTTTTCCGAAATATAAAATTATCAAAACAATTCTTCCCTCAGCCCCGATTGAGGCGGTATCCTCGCAGCGAAGCGAAGAGATATAGCCGAAAGCGGGAATTGCAATTGCAAATACAAGAGGACAATTCGCTCCTAAAGAAATAAAAATTAGAGAAGTTATTCTACGTCTAAATTTTCATTAAACGCCGAAGGAAGTAACTTAGGGATAAATTTGATTAATATTGGCAAAAGCAAACTTCCGCCTGGCAACAAAAAAATGGTCAAGGAAGGAATTGATTTGCAAATATCCAACAATTGTTTTTTGACTTTCTTCTTTTCTTTATCGTCTAAATCTCGTCTGGTTGATTTTGCAAGTAAAACCATCAATTCTTTACTTTCAGAAAGTTCTTTGAACAACCTGTTTTTGTTTCGACTAATCAAAACTTCCACACTTTGAGTAGTATGGTCAAAAAAGTGTTTTACGGGATTTGAGTATTTGAAATACGGAATTTCATCTTTGTATTCTGTAATAAATTCATTTGTATTAGCAATACTTTCTATAACAAAATCATCGGAAACAGTCATTATTTCAGCCAAATTATGAAGGAAATAGGCTTCGTTTTTCTCAATAATTCCATCGCTCCACAACGCCATTCCTGCTAAATCTATCAAATAGTATTTTTCTAAATCGGAAGTAAAATAATCCAATTTCAATTCTTCTAAATTTTGAATACTTACATTTGAAAACTTACTATAACGAACCGATGCTTCAAATAATTTTATGAGCAAATCGTCATATTTAGTCTTATTGGATTTTGTTTTTAACGCCAATGAAACCAAACTAATAATGGTTTCTTCAATCTTTTTTAAATATTTTTCAGGAACAGAATCGTGCGTTAAATAATGTTGAAACGCCAAAACATCTACAAAAAGTAAGGCATTGGTCAACACGTGAGAAAACTGTTTGTTGATAATATCGATATTGGTTT
>CANINJ010000003.1 GCA_947468985.1 Bacteroidota bacterium | reverse complement strand
TTAATTATTGGCAAGACGAGTCAGGATATGAATGCTTGTGAAGTAATTTGGTCTTTTTTCAAAAGATTTAGAAGACTATAAGAAATTAAGCTTTGATTTATTCCATAAAAAAAGAGGTCAATAATGACCTCTTTTTTCAATTAGCTCCCTCTCTTGGGCTCGAACCAAGGACCCTCTGATTAACAGTCCCTTCAGGTTATGTAACATATATTTTCTTTTTGTTTCTTTTTATCTGATTACCAATTAAATAACAATTGTTAATTTTCTTTTACTTACTGATTTTTTCATTTGATAATGATAAATGTTTTACAAATGTTTTACATGAACATTATTCGATATGATTTATTTTTCTCATTTTCAACTCAACTTCAAACTCTATTTCTTGTTCTGTGTAGCGCTTAGATTCCTCTAAAATTTCATAATTAGATTTTAACACTGCATGAATTCTTTTGTCAAGCTCGGTATTTAAAAGTTCTTTATAAGCAGTCAAAAAACTATTATCCTCAATCAATCCAGTTGGTATTTCACAGAACCTGCTCCATTTATCTGTTACAATTGAAGTCATACTAATATTTAGCTTTTCTTTATTAAGGTAGATGAATACCCAGAATTTTGGAAATGTGATACCATGTAAAACTGAGTTATTACTAACAAGATATTCTATTGAACATGCTTCTTGATTTGAAATAATTTCAAAAATATCATCTTCATTTTCAATATCATCAAGTACAATCTTTCTAATTTTCTTGAGCCGTAGCAAAGGCTTTAATGAAAATGGATTACAACCCCCTAAATTAATCACTTCCAGGTTTTCTAATGTAGCTAGTGAATTAATGTTATTGATATTATTATTACACAAGTTTAAATTGGTTAAATCTTTTAAGTATGTTAAATCACTTATGTCCTCTAAATTTAAACAACCAAAATCAACTTCTTTAAGGTTTTTACAATACTTTAAAAAATCAAGATTTCCATCAAATTTTATTAAGCATGGATAAAAGTAAGTTAATTTTCCTAACTCTTCAAGCTCAAAATCAGTATTAATAGATGTGCCAAGTTTTCTTTCAATTTGATATAATGTTGTTGCACAAAAAGGATCTTCAGAACTAATAGCATCTATGACTTCATTAATCTTGATGATATCATAGCCATTGTTAATCCAATGAAGGTGTTGGGCAAGTAAATATCTGGTATTTGTTGATAGTTGCAATTCTTTAAGTTTAGGAGTTTGTATCAATTATTAGTAATCTTATTGTTTTTTATGCTGAACTGGAATAAACCATTACTAAAAATCAATGCTAACTCCTGCATTGATAAATCATTATTGCTTATTTAATAATTTTCTAAGTTCTATTATAATTTCTTTTGCCCTAGTTTTATTGGGATTTAACTCTAATGTCTTTTCAAGATCTGCAATTGCACTTTCAAAATCACGTAAACAACCTCTAGCAAGTGCTCTGTTGTAGAAATAAATGTCTTTTGAGCTATTAATTTCTATTGCTTTTGAGTAATCCTCATTTGCTTTAGAATAAATTTTAAGACAGAATAAAACTTTACCTCTTCTAAAATAGTACAACTCATTTTCAGGGTTAATATCTATAGCCTGATTAAGGTTCATTAAAGCTCCATTATAGTCTTTCATTTTGTACGAAATTTTAGCTCTCATGTCATAAATAAACTCTGCTTTTGGAAAAAGTTTGTATGCTTCATCTATATATTTCAATGCCCCTTCAATATCCTCAATTTGGAGTTTAAGATTAGCTAAAACCAAAAAATAACTAGGCTGGTCGTCAAAATAACTTAGGTATTTTTCAAATCTCTCAAGCTGTTTTTTTACTTCAATTTCTTCTGATTTTTTCTTTAAATCTATTGAAGTAGTCATTGAATTATCTTTTGTTGACTTTTTAGAATTGGTTTGGTTTTGCATAAAAATTAGGGTAGAATTTTATTAGTTATACCAGAAATTATAATTTACATGCTTTTTAAAGTTGGCTTAATTAATTTCATAAATTACAAATCACAAGGATCAGAATGACTTAATATCTCTTTTGTCTAAATGGTAAGATAAAGACGTAATGTAGTTTGACATTTCGTTATTCTCATTCATATGGCGAATAATATCCTCTTTGGTAAATGTGGTATATTTTTCAAGCATATTCCAATAATGGTTATCAAACAAAAACCTGAATTTTGCAAGACACTTGAAATCTAATGTCTTTATTTTTAAACCATCAACTTTAAAAAACGCATTTTCTTCAAGTTTTTCAATATCAGTGTCTTCAAATAAATATAGCAACATTACGAGAGTTTCACCTATTTTTTCATATTTAACCAGCCATTTTAACAATTTTTGTTCATTATTCTTTTCAATGGTTTGAAATTCTCTTAGAGCTTCTTTTGTAAAATCATCTGATTGTAAATAATTCTTTAGCTCTTCAATTCTGTTATAGAGCCAAAAAAATTTGTAAAATCCGATATAGTTAAATGCTTGTAGGTTTAATGATTCTTTCAAATGGTAGAATTTTTCCAACCAAACTAAATACACTTCTTTACCAATAACTACGTTTTGGTACTGAATTAGTTCATCATATGCCAATTTGCATTTTTGACTTTTTTTCAAAAAATCAATACTTGGTTTAAAGTCTACTCTTTCATCATTCATTATATCTATCCCTAACAAACTTTCTTTTTTGACAGTCATGTCAATCGATTTTTTTTATTATTTCTCATTTTTAATTAATACTCAAATATATTGGTGCATATGGTTTAGTGGTTTTACAATGTGCTTGATTAAGGAAACCTTTACCTTCTGATAAAAACTATCTTTGCAATTACAAACCAACTTTAAATCAAGCCCAAAACCCTCCATAATGCCAAAAGGCTTTCGTCTAACGTTTTATTTTCTAAAATAAGTCGCCATCTTTTATTGTTATTCCTTGAATTTTCCCCAAATAAATTATTGCTTTTTTAATTTTTTGAGAAGCCTCGTAATTATCTCCTATTGAAATTTGCATTTTCTCGAGATATTCCCATTTTGGGTCATTATTTATTGAAGTAGTATATTCTTTTGCGTAATAATTATTCCCTATATAAACTGAAATTTTGTAATAATTAACTTTATCAGACATTTTTGTAGTTGAAACTTTAACAATGTCCCGAATGTCAATTATATGAGCCTTTGTAAGTATATTGATTGTTCCTAAATTATTAAAAATATCATACAAAAATATGAATGAATTTTTAAAATCATTTTCGGACATCGTTCTGTTAGATACTCTTTCAGCATCAAATTTTAATACGTTATTATCAAAGAAACCGGCAGTTTTGTAATTTGACATCGGAGGATTTGCACTAATTTGTTCGGAAATGAAATCTTTAGTGTCGTTTGCACTTTGAGCATTAGAAAATTGAAAAATACTCGAAAATATTAAAAGATAAATTATTTTTTTCATTTGTGTTTTATATTAATTGTTTTGTTTATTAAACTAATTATTTTTTCTTAAAATTTATACCCTACTGAAAATTGAAAGTTGTTTGGATTGTAAACTAAATTTCCGTCCCCTTGAAAATAGCTTCTAGTTATATTCCTATTATATCTAAATTCTGAAAAAATGTATTGCGTAAAATGATATTGAACACCTGCATTTAAATCAAGCATAACGCTTTGGCTTTCTAATCCAGCCGATAATCCAGTACCATAAATAATTGCAAAGTTTTTATCTAAAGAATTTTTAATTAGCAAATTGATTTGTAAGATGTTGTCTTTATTCTCGTATATTTTTTTTCCTTCTGGATACCAACTATTTAGTATCTCCTGATTGTATTGCGACTTATAAAACTGTAGTTCTGTTAATATGCTGAAATTTTTAATTCCCCATGTTCCATTTCTACCTTGAAAGAATAATCCTAAAAATGGAGATGATTTTAAACTATTAATATTGAAGCCAAATTTAGCTCCAAATTTAATTGGTCTTTCATACGTCATTTCTTTTTCTTTTTTCTTAATTAGTTGTATGTACTCATCAGCTTCAGTATATCCATTATTCTTAGCTGTTTTTAAATGTCTTATTGAATTATCATAATCTCCAATTGAATAATAGCTTCCGCCTAAAATGATATCTATCATTGGGTTAGTCAAAAGAGTTTCTTCTGCTTGGTTACAAAAATTAATTGCGCCATAATAATCTTTTTTATTAAAAGCGTCAAGTCCTTTTAACAATAATTCTTTAAAAATTCTATCTCTATTTTCAAAAGATCCATATTTATCTTCAAATTCCTTGTCTTTCTTATCTATTATTTTCATCATTAACTCATAAGGAGCTTTATACATAGCATTATCTAAGAAAGTCATTTCTGTACCTTTATAACCATGTGAGTATTCAATTTTCAAACCTCTTTGGATATCTAATCCCATTTGAAAGCCCTTATTATAACCATCTTTATAGCTAAATCCCCCAATAGGTGCAATAGGAACTATTGGAGTAATACAGCCAGGCCTTCCATAACAATATCCTGCCTTATATCCTGTCTCAAATCCTGAAGAAAAAGTTGATTGGGCAAAACTTTTGCATGATAAGCATAATACAATAATTACAAATATTTTTTTCATGATTTTGTTTTTTTTATAAATTTAATTTAGGTTTATTTTGATTCTTACATTCTATCATCTACGTTTCTATGCCACATTAGTAATAATAGAAAAACATTTCTTAGTTAGTTGTCATTTGTGATAACCACATAAAGCAAAAATAGAACAAATTTTGAGTTATCAAATAATATAACCAGGAAATGTTAAATGTCAGAGAACTCTCTTCAAATTAATGTTGGAAAACACATCCAGAAACTTCGGGAGCTAAAGGGTATTTCTCAACAAGATTTAGCTGCTAAATGCAACTTTGAAAAATCTAACATGAGCAGATTAGAAGCTGGTAGAGTAAATCCCACTTTGTCTACTTTAGAAAAAGTTGCCAATGCACTTGATATTACATTAGCTGAACTTTTTACCTTTAACTAAAGCAAAATATCCCTCTTAAAACATCACAATTGTATACTAGTATCATCTTCTTTGCTTCAACTGATTTTAAGCTTCCTATATACCTGTAATAATCATAATCTACTCCGTTATTGTCTGTTTTAGTTTCTTTGTACTCTAATTCAAATTCATGTAAAGCAAACTCTTCCCCAATAGTAAATTGAGTTAAAATAATATTTTCCATTGTTTAAAATGATTAGTTTGATACCTAAACAAGATTTGTCAGGCAAAAATAGAATTGAAAGAGATTAGATAAGTAGTGTTGCAAATTTGCAAGTGCAAATTAATTACAACTCATAGTCTTCTATTGGGTCATAAACATACCAATCAATACCATTCGTGTTAAATAAAACTTTTCTGTTTTCCTCACCATTACCTGAAATAATATAGTGATTGGCATGAGAAGCATCCATTATTTTATAGAATGCAGATTTAATTCTTGATAAGTGTGCGTAAATGGCTTTTGTTTCCAAATTAACTACATCTTCAACACTCTTAATCATTTTATCATGATCTAATTGGTTTGAAACCGAAATGTAAATAGTAAGAAGTTCTTTTTTAAAGTTTTCAAGTTCTTTCAGATTAATACCTTCTGGGTGTTTCAAAAATAGAAAGTATACAGATTTGGTTAAATGGCTTAATTCTACTTCTTTTTTGAAGTAAGGAAGCAATATCTTATTTTGCTTATCAATTTTGATTTTGCTTATACTTTTAAAATCAATTTTTTCAGTTTGTTTATCAAGTAAATCTTTTAAAATTGGCACAATAAATAACAACTGTCCTGAATCAGTTAAAGCAGCTAATTTTTCTTTTAAATCATTAACAATTTGGACTGCTTCTTCATCTAGCTTTTCTGTTAAATCTACTACAGGGGGTGCGTTAGCTATCATTGCATCACCCTCTTCATTACTTATTTCTGCAAGGTAATCTTCAAATTCTTTAAAAAATGAACTAAAATCACCTTTACTATTTTTTTCATAAAAGGCATCAGAAACCCCAATAACATTATTAAAAAGTGTAAAGCCTGAATTGAAATTGCCGTTGTATCCTATTAATTTAAGAATATCACTGTAATTATAAGATGAAGGTATAAACTCCTCTTCTGGAAATACAGCAACAAAGTCATCTATGCCTTTATTAAGTCCTTCAACAAACATTAACATTGCATAATCACTTTTTACTTTTTTATGAATTTCATAATAAGTTAATTGCGGTAAAAAGTATTCTACAACTTTATCTATATCATTTATTGTGTTTGTTAATAAAGGAGCAAAAAGCAGATTAAAATCAAGCTTAGAAAATTTATTTTTAAGCTCTTCGTAATTGTTTCTTATGTAAGTATTTAAAGCAATATTTTCCTTTTTTTCAAAGTATACAATATAATCACTTGGCATGCTAAATTTATTGCCAAATCTATATTCTATATTAAGAACACTTTTTTCTATAACTATGTTACTCTGATTTTGCATTTAAGATTATCATTTAAAACGACGAATATAAAAAAAAGCTATTTAAAGGAGGTCATATAGTTTGTTTAATTTTGGTATTAATAAGCCTTATTAACAGTAAATCAAAAATCCTATTAGTTTAGGCATTTAAGTTTGCTAAAAAACTGAATTTAAGACATAAATTTAGAAAGGTAAATTAAAATATGGCTATTTAACTATATGATGGTTTACAGTTGAAATCCATTTTTACCTGTTTTTAAGGGATAAATGGACTGCCTTACATCTTCAACTTAACTTTCCTTCATTGGAAAAACTATAAAAACCATTCTTTGTAATAATTAAATGGTCTATTAAAGTAATGTCTAAAAAATCCGCACATTTTTTGATACTCCTAGTCAAAGTAATATCATTATCACTAGGCTTTAGATTACCACTAGGATGATTGTGACACAATAGTATTCCAGTTGCATTACATTTTAAAGCAACTGCAAAGATTAATCTAGAATCTACAACAGTTCCTGTAATGCCTCCTTTTGATAATGGATAAATACCAAGTACTTCATTAGCTCTATTGAGCAGTAATATTTTAAACTCTTCTTGCAATTCAATTGTATCTAAATCCCATGAATTTAATAACACCTCAAATGCTTTGTTTACACTAGTAATTTTTATTTTAGAAGTACTGGTAGTACTATACGATATTTTAATTTCGGCTACTTCATTCATTGATAAAAAAATTAAAGTTAATGTTTAATAAAAAAAGACAATCCTAGCTGATTTTTACTTTAGGAGTAATAGTCAACGAAGGATGTCTTTTTAGGTGTTAATGGACTAACTCGCCATTTGAAGAGAAGGCGTTTTTCACATTCGCATTGCTCATGAAATCTTCAATTGTAGATTTACTTTTCTCTACTTTCGAAGTAGCATCGTTTTCTTCTAAATACTCAAATCTGTGGTTTAAGGTGATTACCTCTCCAGTATCTTTGATTGTGTATTCATAAGCATCACACTCTACTTTCTTAACAGATCCTGGCAGTTCTGTTCCAATTAATGAGATACATGTTGCTTCATCAAATGTGCAAGACATTGATGCTTTTCTTGCAGTCATATAATTCTTTCCTGTTTCTTGGGATTTCACTATTTCAACCCCACCTTGTAATTCTAGAGTAAAGAATTCTTTTCCTTGCTCTGTTGTTCTTTTAATGTAATTTGAAATTCTTACCATTTTTTTTACTTGTTTTTGAGTTAAACATTTTAGTAACAAACAATATTTTCTCTGAAGCAACACTTAGCTTTCACCTTAAGTAATTATTTCCAGCCAGAATTTATTGTTTAACACAACACCAGGGGGGCGTTGTAATCACTCAGTATTAGTGGGGGTTTTGAGACAGGGTAGGTTACGCTTGAATTTTTTTTGTAAAAATTTTTGAATAACTCTACAAAAATATTTATTAGGATGTTTGATTATTTTTTTTATCTTCGTAAAGAATTTGAAACATTCTACAAAATAGTATAGATGCAGGAACAGTTAAAGGATATTGCAAATATAAAGTTTGGACTTTATGTAAAACCACTTGAAAAGGGTTTTGCTAAGTACCTACAAGCTAAAAACTTTGATGATTTTGGTAATCTTCAAAGTGATATAGATGCATTCGTAAATTTGGACAATAAAAAAGAGAATCATCTTTTAGAAGATGGCGATGTGCTTTTTGTAGGTAAAGGATTTAGAACCTTTGCTTGGACTTACAATAAATCTATGGGGCCAGCAATTGCTTCTTCTATATTCTATGTGATTAGAACAAACAAGGAAAAAGTAAATCCTGATTATATTACAACGTTGTTTAACTCTCAAAAATACCAAAGTCAGTTTCAAAGCATAGGTGCTGGTAGTTCTATTCCATCTATTAGAAAGGGTGAATTAGAAAGTATAATAATTGACATACCAAAATTAGAAATACAAAATAATATTGCAACAATTAGTGCCTTACATTCAGAGGAAATAAAATTATCAAATCAAATTATAGAACATAAAAAAGCCTTGTTTCAAGGTATAATTAATAAAATCGTAAAATAGATTACTATGGAAAATAAAATCACACAAAAAGAAATTAATCAAATCGTTTGGAAAGCTTGTGATACTTTTAGAGGGGTGCTTAACAGTAATCAATACAAAGATTATGTATTAACTATGTTGTTTGTAAAGTATGTGTCTGATGTATGGAAAGACAAAAAGAATTTCTATGCCACAAAATACAACGGTGATACAGCTCGTATTGAAAGAGCTTTAGCAAATGAGCGTTTCAAACTTCCAGAGAACGCAACCTTTGAATTTCTTTTTGAAAACAGAAATGAACCTAATTTAGGTGAGCTAATCAACACTTCATTAGAACGTATTGAAGATGCTAACAGAAGTAAATTAGACAGAGTATTCAGAAGTATTGATTTTAATTCCGAAAACAATCTAGGTCAAACCAAAGACAGAAACAGAAGACTTAAAAATTTGTTGGTTGATTTTGCAGCAATGGATTTACAGCCTTCACACTTGGAAGGAAACGATATTATAGGTGATGCTTACGAATATCTTATCTCGATGTTTGCAGGAGAAGAAGGTAAAAAATCGGGCGAATTTTATACACCTAGCGAAGTATCTACATTATTAGCCAGATTGTTAGATCCACAACCAGGAGATCGTATATGTGATCCAGCGTGTGGAAGTGCATCGCTATTAATAAAAATGGCTAAAGAAGTAGGAAGTAACAACTTTGCTTTATATGGTCAAGAAGTAAACGGAAGCACTTGGGCATTGGCTCGAATGAATATGTTTTTGCACGAGATTGACGATGCTACTATTGAATGGGGTGATACTTTAAACAATCCTCGCTTGTTGGAAGGAGATAATTTAATGAAGTTCAACATCGTTACCGCAAATCCTCCATTTTCGTTAGACAAATGGGGGGCTGAAACCGCTATTGCCGATACACACAATCGTTATCATAGAGGTGTTCCTCCAAAAAGTAAGGGCGATTATGCGTTTATCAGTCATATGATCGAAACTACTTATGAAGATACAGGACGTGTTGGTGTTATTATGCCTCACGGAGCTTTATTTCGTGGGAGTAGCGAAGGGAAAATCCGTCAACAATTGATCGAGGAAAACCTGTTGGAAGCAGTGATTGGTTTACCGGCTAACTTATTTTTTGGTACAGGTATTCCAGCATCTATTTTAATCTTCAATAAAGCCAAAGGTAACAATACTGATGTTTTGTTTATTGATGCCAGTAAAGGTTTTGAATCAGGTAAAAATCAAAATAAACTGCGTGATACTGAAAAAATAAGTGATATAAAAAATATCGTTGATACCTATATCGATTTCAAAAAAGCCATACCATTAACTTCTGAAAATGGTGTTGTGGTTGAAGATAGATACGCTTTTAGAGCCACCATCAAAGATTTACAAGACAACGATTATAACCTAAACATTCCTCGTTATGTAGATACTTTTGAAGAAGAAGAAGCGATTGACGTGAAGCAAACGCAACAGACAATTTTATTATTAAAAAGTGAATTAGTTGCAGTTGAAAACAAGATGAACCAATATTTAGTGGAGTTAGGATTTTAATAAAAAAAGATGAACAACACCACTACAACACCGACAATAGTCCAACAAATTACTATACCAAAAGGTTATAAAAAAACAGCTATTGGTATTATCCCTATTGATTGGGAAGAGAAGAAATTGGGAGACCTAGGACGCTTTCAAACTAGTAGCATTGATAAATTAATTAAAGAAGATGAAGAGTTAGTTTCTTTAATTATATGAATGTATATAATCACGAAATCATTAATAACGAGAGTATTAAAAAATATCCTATTGTATCTGCAAAAAAGGCTCAAACTTTAAGTTGTAATTTGCTTAAAGGTGATATTTTATTTACACCAAGTTCAGAAACACCTGAAGACATAGGTCATTCAGTAGTAATTTTTGAAGATTTAATAAATGCTGTATATAGCTATCATATAATGCGGTTTAGACCAAATACAAAGATTAATATATTGTATTCTCACTATTTTTGTAATAATCAATTAGTTTTGAATCAATTTACAAAATATGCCACTGGGAGTACTCGTTTTACAATTTCCGTTAAAACGTTTTCAGAAATAAAAGTATTAATCCCACCATTACCAGAACAACAAAGAATAGCCGAAATACTCTCTACTTGGGATGAAGCAATAAGTCTCATAAAAAATAGCATAAAGAATTTAAAAGCAAGAAACAAGGGATTAGCAATACAATTGTTTTCAAATAAAAAAAGGAATCATATCCAGTTGTCAAAAGTACTGATACGAGTAAAAAATTCACTTACACCAGAACCACAAAAGAAATATCGTCAAATTGGTATTCGTTCTCACGCAAAAGGTATTTTTTATAAAGAAGAAGTAACTGGCTTAAGTCTTGGTAATAAATCAGTGTTTCATATTGAGCCAGATTGTTTTATTTTAAATATTGTATTTGCTTGGGAACACGCAATTGCAAAAACGACAATCAATGAATCCGGAATGATTGCGTCACACAGATTTCCAATGTATAAACCATTGGGTAATATATTAGATTTAGATTATTTACTTTATTTTTTTAAATCAAAAAAAGGTAAAAATCTACTAAACTTGGCTTCTCCTGGTGGTGCAGGAAGAAATAAAACTTTAGGTCAAAGTGAGTTTTTAAAGTTGCAAATACCTGTTCCCGATTTAAAAGAACAAAAATATATTGCACAAGTTTTAGAAACTGCAGACCAAGAACTAAAAAGCTACGAAACAAAACTAGAAACCTTGCAATTACAAAAGAAAGGCTTAATGCAGCAGTTGCTAACAGGAAAAATAAGAGTGAATGTAAAATAAGAAAAATATGAGCACAACCTATAATATCTATATCGACGAAAGCTGTCATTTACAAGATGACGACTCTGAAGTAATGTGTATTGGTTATACCAAAATTAACCAAGATGATTACTTTAACGTTAAGCAAGCAATAAAAGAGATTAAACTAAAGCACAAATCACCAACAGAAATAAAGTGGAATAAACTTTCTATGTCACGTTGGGAAATGTATAAAGACTTAATTGATTACTTTTTTGAAAGCACAATAGAGTTTAGAAGTGTGCTTGTAAAAAATAAGCAAAATTTAGACCAAATACGATACAATCGAGAAGACCAAAATAGTTATTATTATAAAACATTAAAAGTCCTTCTAAATAACAAATTACCTCACGGCGATAATGAATATCGTGTTTATCTCGATTTTAAAGATACAAGAGGTAAAACACGCTTGTTGTTATTGGAAAAGGAATTAAATGCTTTTCACAATGAAAATTCTCCTTTTAAATATTTTCAACATATTCACTCCGACGAAAATGAGTTTTTGCAATTCACCGATTTATTTATTGGAGCAATTTGCTATAAAGCACGAAAAAAACATTTAAAAGAAGATGCCTCACCTATAAGGGCGAAAGTGATTAATTACATAGAAGAATGTTCAGGGTATTTGTTAGATGACGCAACAGAACCCTTAGAAACAAAATTTTTTATTGATGACTGGGTTATAAAAGCACCATCCCCAATAAAACCTTTAAGCAATGAGTAGCCTGGATGATTTAGAGGACTTATTTGAAGATTTAAGTATAGATGGTCCTGATAAAATACAAATGTTTACTATGTATGGTCATTATTTAAAAGGCATTGTAAATAATCCTTTAGTAATAAAGGGTATAACATTAACATACAATAGTAATCCATCTAAACATCCTGTTTGCAGAGGCAAACATCAATGTTTTGAACATATTATTACTAGAGCAAGTAAACATTCCGGGAAAAGAAATTTTGACCGGGAAAGAGCCAATAAAATACATTGGATTAGACCAATTCTTGAAAATGTAAATGACACAAGAATAAAATATTTTGAAGCCATAAACGATGATAATGAAAATCAACAGTTCTATTGGTATGAAGAAATGAATTTTGTTGTAATACTTAGAGAACTTAATCCAAATTTATTACTAATAACATCATTTTCTGTTGATAAAGAAGAAAGATATGGTTTTAAAAAAAAGTATGATGTTTATAAAAATAAGGCATAAAAAAACCCCACTTCGTAAGTGAGGCACGTATCTTCAGGCAATACGATTGGATGAACAAAGTCATTCGCCAAGTCATTTACACTTTGTGTAGTGACAATGCAAATGTAATAATTAATTTTAATAAAACAATAGTCGTACCAAAAAAAGCTATTAATAAAGATAAAACAATAGATATGAGTACTCCATCTTTTATAGAAGATCACATAGCACAACTACCAGCATTAAAACTTTTAATGAATATTGGTTGGCAATATCTTACTCCTGATGAAGCTCTTGAAGCTAGAGGAAATAGGACTTCTAATGTATTATTAGAATATATTTTAAAAGAACAATTGCGTAAAATAAACAAGATTGAATACAAACAAAAAGAGTTTGAATTTACAGATGCAAATATAAGTAATGGTTTACTTGCATTAAGAGATTTACCTGTTCAAGATGGATATATTGCAGCTAATAAAGCGTATTATGAACTAATAACATTAGGAAAAAGTCTAGAACAAACAGTTTTAGGAGATAAAAAGAGTTTCTCTTTTCAATATATTGATTGGAAAAATCTTGAAAATAACACCTATCATGTTACCGAAGAATTTAGTGTATTACGTTCAGAAAGAAACGACCATTATCGTCCAGATATAGTTTTGTTTATTAATGGTATTCCAATGGTAGTTATTGAATGTAAAAGTCCAATAATAAAAGAACCTATTGATAAAGGTATAGAACAACACTTACGCAATCAACAAGATGATGGCATACGCTCATTATATCTTTATTCAAACATAGTAATGTCTATTGCTGTAAACGATGCAAAGTTTGCAACTACTGCAACACCTAAAGAGTTTTGGAGTTTTTGGAAAGAATTATTTAAAACCAAACAAGAACAAACACTTTGGGAAGATACTATTTCAGAAATCAAAAAAAAATCAGTTAACAAAGATGATTGGAACAAATTAATTGATTGGCACGAAAAGAGAAATGAATTTATCGCAAATGTGGTCGATAATTCAGAAACCGTTACTGAGCAAGATAAATTAATCTTCAGTTTTTGCCAACCAAAACGAATATTAGATTTAATGTTCAATTATATAGTATATGATGATGGGGTTAAAAAAATAAGTAGGTATCAACAATACTTTGGTATTAAAAACACATTAGCACGTTTAAATACCAAAATAAATAACAAATACCTAGGTGGTGTAATTTGGCATACACAAGGAAGCGGAAAATCATTAACAATGGTTATGTTAGCTCAATTGATTGCGGCACATCCTAACATTAAAAATCCTAAAATCATATTAGTTACTGACCGTATAGATTTAGATAGCCAAATAACAGAAACATTTCAAAAGTGTCAATTTCCTGTAGAGAATGCAGAAGTTGGAGCATCAAAAGAAATTATCAAAAAATTAAAAGGAGAAAAACTATCTGATAAAGAATTTGAAAAACTTAAAAAAGACAAAAGTTTATTAAATCTTATTGCAGAACCTGGTGATGCTGTGATCACTACTTTAATACACAAATTTAAAGCAGCGGTAGATGCTTCGGTTACACCTTTTCTATCTTCTGAAATTTTTGTTTTGGTAGATGAAGGACACCGTAGTCAATATGGTTCTTTCAACGTAAGAATGCAACAAGTATTCCCAAATGCTTGCTTTTTAGCATTTACAGGAACACCATTAATGAAAAAGGAAAAAAGTACAGCTAATAAATTTGGTGGCTTAATCGATGTGTATTCTATCAATGATGCGGTTGCTGATGGTGCTGTTGTTCCTTTACTTTATGAGGGAAGACACAATTTAATTGAAGTAAATGACAATCCAATTGACAATTATTTTAATAAAATTTCAGAACCATTAACACCTTACGGAAAAGCAGCTTTAAAAAGAAAGTATAGCAGTAAGAACATGCTGAATAAAGCAGACCAAATCATATATGCAAGAGCTTGGGATATTGTTGAACATTTTGTAGACAATTGGCAAGGAACTGTATTTAAAGGTCAATTAGTAGCACCAAACAAAGCAACGGCAATTAAGTACAAAGAGTATTTTGATGAAATAGGGAAAGTAACTTCCGAAGTTATTATTTCAGCACCAGATACTCGTGAGGGTGAAGAAGATGCTTTCGACAAAGCAGACGATAAAGTAAAAGCATTTTGGAAAGCAAAAATGGATAAATATGGCACTACTGAAAAGTATGAGAAGTCTATAATTAGTGCATTTAAAAAACAAGATACTCCAGAGATTATTATTGTTGTTGATAAATTATTAACAGGTTTTGATGCGCCTAGAAATATTGTTTTGTATATAACAAGGGCATTAAGAGAGCATACATTATTACAAGCAATTGCAAGGGTAAACAGATTACATCCCGGAAAGGATTACGGATATATCATTGATTATTATGGTAATCTTGAAAATCTAGACAAAGCATTAGAAACCTATTCAGGTGATAATGCTTATGATGAAGAAGATTTGGCTGGTACGTTTACTAATATCAACGATGAAATTAAGAAGCTTCCACAAGCGCATTCAGAAGTTTGGGATGTTTTCAAAACCATATCTAATAAGTATGACGAACCGGCTTATGAAGTATTATTAGCAGATGAAGAAATCAGACATAACTTTTATGAAAAGGTATCAATATTTGCAAGGTTATTAAAATTAGCATTATCGAGTTATGAGTTTGAAACTAAAACGCCTGATAAGGTAATAGCCAAATACAAAAAGGATTTAAAATTCTTTTTAGAATTAAGAATTTCAGTTAAAAGAAGATATTCTGACGAAGCAGATTATGCATCTTACGAACCACAAATACAAAAGTTAATAGACAAGCATATTACAACCGAAGGTGATATGTTGAAGATAACTGATTTAGTAAACATATTTGATAAAGAACAAAGAGAAGCAGAAGTTGAAAAACTAACAGGTAAAGCAGCAAAAGCAGACCATATAGCAAGTAGAACAATTAGAGCAATTAATGTAAAAGTTAATGAAGACCCAATTTATTATAAAAAGTTATCGGCTTTAATTCGTGAGACAATTGAAACGTATCGTTTAGAACGCATTACCGAAGCTGAATATTTAAGAAAGGTTAAAGAACTTGAAGCTGAATTTTTAAGTGGTAAAAGAAACAATGTCCCACAAGAATTAAATGGAAATGATACCGGTATTGCTATATATAATTTAGTCAAAGAAATACTGACAACCGAATTAGTTTCGAAACCTGAAATAGCTACAGAAATCGCAGTCGAAATAGATGTAATCATTCGTTCAATAGTATTTGAAGATGAAATTTTAATTATTGATTGGCAAAACAAAACTGATATTGAAGGTAAAATTAAAATTGCTATTGATGATTACATTTTTGATTTAAAAGCAAAGTATGATTTAGATATTTCATTCAAACAAATAGATGATTTAGTAGAACAAGGATTAAATATTGCCAAAATCAAATTTGTATAATGATAGTTAAAACCAATAATATTAAATACGGCAAAAAGGAAATAAGCTATGAACTAATTTTTCAAGATAGAAAAACATTAGGCATAAAAGTATTTCCAGAAGGCTTAGTAAAAGTATATGCTCCATCAGATACAAGTAATGATAAAATACAAGAAAAAGTTAAGGAAAAAGCACGATGGATATTAAAGCAACAAAATGAATTTTTATCCTATCATCCTTTAACACCAGCTAGAAAGTATATTAATGGAGAAACACATTTGTATCTTGGAAGACAATATATTTTACAATCAGAAATAAATCAAGTTAATCAAGTAAAAGCATATAGAGGTAAATTAGTTGTACATCACAAATCAAAAACTAAGGTAGAAACAGTTATAAAAAATTGGTATAGAGAAAAAGCAATTGAACATTTCAATTCAGTTCTAGAAGAAAAAATAAATCTCTTTACTAAATATGATATTGAAAGACCTTTAGTAGAAATACGCTCAATGAGTAAACGTTGGGGAAGTTGCACAGTAAAAGGAAAAGTAATCCTAAATCCTGAACTAATCAAAGCACCAAAAGGAAGTATTGAATATGTAATGATACACGAACTATGTCATTTAGTGCATCACAACCATACCAAAGCATTCTATGAATTACAAGAAAAAATAATGCCTGATTGGAAAAAGTGGAAAATAAGACTTGAACACTGTTTGTGCTAATAAATCTAAAACCGTAAAAAATAAATTAACTTGCAATCAATGAAACAATTCAAAGCAGGGTATATAGTAGATGTAATCAGTAATTTAATTACCGATAATTTCAAGTCATTGAATTATTTCAATGAAAAAGAAAACGAAAGCATCAACAAAATAAAAGGATTACTTCAAAACTTGAGTGCATTTGATGTGCAATTTCCATATACTCATACTATTGATTATAATAATATATCTCCAGTTTTAGCAACAATTAATAATATCATTACAAGAGGATTACCAACTAAAGCTCCACTAATAATTGAAGAAGTTTTTACAGAAATTGGATTAACGATAAAGAATGACAATGAATTTATATTAGATTACTCAAATTCAGTTAAAGAGTTAAGTTTTGAAACGGTTTTTGAATTACTACACATCATTGAACCTAAATTAATGTTTGATGATGAAAACTATATTGGTGAATTAGGAAGTCAGTTAGAAAGAAAGTTTTTAGGCAACCATCAGTTTATCAAACAACTTTTCCAAGCTCAAAGAGACTTTGCTACAATAAACCCTGAGATGATTGGCGGGAAGTCAGTTGATTTTAGTTTTACATCACCGTATTTGTATTGGAATAACGAAAAAAATAGAACTGAATATAAGACACGAATATTTGAAATAGATGGACCACATCATTTATTAGAAGAATATGTTTACTATGATACTAATAGAGATCTAGCTGCAAGTGAAGTAAATGCAGAAACATTTCGTTTCACTCAAAATGAGATTAATGCAAATGCGATTCCTTACGACAGATTATTTTCTGAGGACTTATATAAAATTTTTGAAAAAAACTTTACTAGAAATATTTCTGAGTATTTAGAAGAATATAGCTTACTTTTTATACCATTCGCAGTAGCTAGAATTCAAAAAACAATTATAGACCATTTTATTGCTAATAAAGATTTACTAAAAAAAGAAACCCTACAAATAGCAATCATTGAAAGAGATCTGCCTTGTGGTGCTTTAGCTGTCAAAAGTTTAGAAGAAATAATTTCAAATTTAAATGCTTTATTGGAAGATCAAGACAAACTCCAAATACCAAAAATTGAACTAAGCATTTTTGAAAATGAAAAATGGGTGATAAATCAAAAAATACATTGTGGCTATGAGCCAAAAAATGAAAACTATTTCGGGGCAAATGATTTTGATGTTATAATTGACCATTCCATTTTAAGACGTTCTCAAGTTTTTAAAGAAAAAGAGTATTCTATTCGTGAAGCAATAGTAATTAGTTCATCACACTACTACGATAACAGCATTGAAAATAGCAAAAAGATTTATTGTGCCAATTTGCTTCATTTCAAAGAATTGGTGGATAAGAAAAATGACGGCTCATATGTTTCATATGAAAAATACGAAAAAAACATCAACTTTTTTATTCAAAATATTTTTAGAAAATCTAGTTTTAGACCAGGACAATTACCAATAATTTCTAGAGCATTACAACAAAAACCAGTTATTGGTTTACTACCTACTGGTGGTGGTAAATCATTAACCTATCAGTTACCAGTTTTTTTACAGCCTGGCTTATGTTTAGTGGTCGATCCCATTAAATCATTAATGGAAGACCAAGTAAGAGTTTTAAATAATAATTGGATTGACTGTTGTGACTATATCAATTCCAATTTAAAAAGAGAGGAAAAACAAAGTAAACTAATAGATTTTAAGTTTGGACAAACACAATTTCTCTTTGTTTCTCCTGAAAGATTTGTAATGGAGGATTTTAGAAAAATCATAAATAATATTGACAATACCACATACAAGTTAGCATTCTCTTTTTGTATAATAGATGAAGTACATTGTTTATCGGAATGGGGACACGATTTCCGTTCTACCTACCTGATGCTAGGTAAAAATGCTCAAAAATTTGTTAAAACAAAAAACGGCAAAGTCACTTTAGTTGGACTTACAGCAACAGCTTCTTATGATGTTTTAGCAGATATTGAAAGAGAACTTGATATAAAACATGATGATGCTGCAAATGCAGTAATTTCAATTGATAATACTATACGAAAAGAATTGTTCTTTGATTTTATCGAATGTAATGCAAAAATAGATAGTCACAGTATTTCTGATAGAGAGATTAAAAACAAAATCGGTACTGTCAAAAGAGATAAACTAAATGATTATGTCAAAAACAGTATATATAAATTAAAAACATTAGATAATTGGGTTATTTCGAATTCACTTCAACAGCATTATGACGAATTTGAAATGGATGCAATTGATAATAATGCATTAGATAAAATAATTAGTAGAGAATCGGTATCAATAAATGATATCCCAAATAGTTTAACTTTTGACACTACAACTTCAATAATATTTTGTCCACACACTCAAGGAATATTAGGCGTAACAGGTAGAGTTAATAATAGTGAAAATCCGAAAGAAGTATTTGAAAATTTAGCAATAAATGATACTAAAAAATCATATTTTATCGGGAACGATGAGGCAGGGAGATTAAGTGAAGAAATTCACGAACATTTTATAAACTTTTTAAGCGGAAAAATAAGTTATATGGTTTGTACTAAAGCTTTTGGAATGGGAATCGACAAGGAAGACGTCAGAGCAGTTTATCATATCAACTATTCTTCTTCACCCGAAAGTTACATCCAAGAAGCTGGAAGAGCTGGAAGAGACAAGAAAAAGTCTTTATGCGTGAACTTGATTAATACAGAAGAATTTTATTTTTTAAATCCAAGATATATAAAACAATTTACAAAAGAAGCTAGAGTTAAATTAAGACATCTTATTGAAGCTTTTGATGGTGAAAATTTCACATTAATTAGAAATTCAAATAAAGAAACATTAAAAAATGATATTAAATTAATTGTAGCTAATTTTTCTGACACATTCAAAATAGTTATTAATAAAAAAGAAGTAGAATTTAAAACTATTTC
>CANINJ010000002.1 GCA_947468985.1 Bacteroidota bacterium | reverse complement strand
TTGCTTTTAAAAAAGCACCGCCTGTAGTACAAACTATATAAATTCAATGCTATGAACAAATCACTATTTCTAAAAGGATTTTTACTTATAGCGGCTATTAATTTGCTGCTTATTGTTCTAGATTACGGAACCATTACGGGACTTTTGAAACCGTTATTGATGCCGTTATTGTTTTTGTATGTCTACTACCAAGAGGCATTTTCTACCAAGAAATTCCTTTTGCTGGGGTTGACTTTTTCGTGGATAGGAGACATTTTATTGCTGTTTGCTTCTAGAGGCGAGATGTTTTTCATAGCCGGTTTACTCTCGTTTTTAACGGCGCATGTGTTTTATATCTACTTATTTTCTAAACTTGGAACTACGGTTGCTTACAAGAAAAACCTGGTTTTTTGGGCAGGATTTATTATGATATTGTTATACTTACAAAGCTTATTGGCCATGCTGTCACCAAAACTAGGAACCCTGAAAATCCCAGTGACTATCTACGCTGTTGCCATTTCTATAATGTTAGCCTTTGCATGGCGCGGTTATTTTAGTTGGAACCCGTCCTCCCGATTTTTCATTCTTTTTGGAGCGATGTCTTTCGTGGCTTCGGATAGCTTGTTGGCTATAAACAAATTTAATTCTCCTTTTGAATACGCTTCTTTTTTTATTATGGTAACGTACTTAGCCGCGCAATACGGAATTGTGTGTGGGGTGGTTTCTTTTAAAAAGGGACAAAGGTTTTAAAAAAGGGACAAAGGTTTTTTTAAAAAAAAGGTGCAAAGTGTTTTTGCCACGAATAAGCTCGTCTTTTTAATGAATTATGATCGTCTTTCTTTTAGCCTTTGCCTCTTTGCACCTTTTTTCTATTATCTCAGTCTTTTTTAATTGGTGTTAATTAGTAACCCGAGTCCAAAGGTCGAAAAGACGAAGTAAATTCGTGGCTCCTTTCTCTTCTTTTAAAATCTGTGCATCAGTGGCTACTTTTTTACGTTTGACTTTTTTACATTCGACCTTCGACTTTTTTTCTTAACCACAAAGATTCACAAAAGTTTTTCACAAAAGACACTAAGGTTTCTTTGCCAAGAATTGCTCGAATTAGCTCGAATCTTTTAATCTTTTATCTAACTATCTATTTTTTGCCTTTGAGCCTTTGCCTCTTTGAACCTTTTCTCTATATCTCTTCGTCTTTCTTTGAGCCTTTGCACCTTTGCCTCTTTGTTCCTCTTTGCAGCTCTTCCAACATTTTAACGTAATTTATCTTACAAATAAACGTTACGTTAACTCACAGCTATAAACAAAAGCATTGATTTATCAACAATAACTCAATTTGTATACTATTTATTAATCATTTAGTAACTTATATTTTTTAATGAATTACCAGTGCCAAACTATATTTGTACCGGTTTATTTTTTTAGAAAAAACCCAAACCTACTAAATACCATTAAATATGAAAAATACATTACCTTCCAAAAACCTACCTTTTGTAGCAACAGGCATTCCTACCCCATTGTGTAAGCCCAAAACCCACGCGACCAAAAACCTAAAAGGTTTGCTTGCGCTTGTTTTGATGGTGTTGGGGATGCAGATGGGATGGGGGCAGATTGCAGCTTGGGATTTTCAGGCTGTTGTATCCGCTAGTCCTCCTGCAACTTTTTCAGCTACAACATTTAATTCAAATTTGGTTTCCACAAGTGGTGCAAACAATATTACAAGAGGAGCAGGAGCTGTATCAAGTGGTGCAAATTATAGTTTTCGTACTGCAGGTTTTCAAAATCAAACAATTTCAACATCTAGTACTGCATACTTTCAGGTTACTTTACAAGCTGCAACCGGTTATAAAACTTCATTATCAACAATTGATGCTAAATTTGGTGGGACAACCACATTTTATGCTGGTGCTGGTGTAAAATCTCAATTTGCTTACAGCATAGATGGGACTAATTTTACTTTAATTGGTTCTCCCGTTCAATCAACACTCTTAACGATGACGCAAATAAATTTATCTGGGATTTCTGCGTTACAGAATGTTGCCGCTGGAACTACAATTACTTTACGCTACTATGCCAGTGGACAAACAACTACTGGGGGATGGGGGTTTTTATCAGCAAGTGTTGCGGGAACAAATGGTCTTGCAATTGGAGGAACTGTAGTTACAGCTACAACCGCAGCAACAGTTACTAATACTACACCTGCCACAAATATTGCTACTACATCTGCCACTTTAGCTGGAAATGTAACCGCAACAGGTGGTGCAAACATATCGGCAAATGGATCGGTTTATTCGTTAACTGCAACAAATGCTGCACCGCAAATAAGTGGAACTGGAGTTACTCAGTTGGCTACAACTAGTCCAAGCACAAGCACAGGAGTTTTTTCTAATAATAGTATCGTTACTTTATCAGTAAATACTCAATATAGTTTTAATGCATATGCAACGAATAGTGTTGGAACATCCTATGGCACAGTATCTACTTTTTATACCCTAGCCAATGTGCCATCTGCTCCAACTGTTTCCAATGCAACGGCTAATTCGATGACTATCGCCCTAAATGAGAATGGCAATCCTGCTACAACCCAATATGCAATCCAAGAGGCAGGAGGACTTTATGTACAAAATAACGGTACGCTTGGCACATTTGCATTATGGAAAACGGCTGGACTTTGGGGAACAATTACGGTAAGTGGCTTAAGTGCCAATACCAACTACACTTTTAAAGTAAAAGCAAAAAATGGGGAAAATGTAGAAACTGCTTTTAGCGGAACCACCTCACTTTCTACTTTGGCAGGGTCTTCTCCGGTAGCTAATATTACTGGTCCAGTAGCAGAAGAAAGTTTAAATACGTTTGGTTTGCAACTTACTTTAACCAATGACACTTTTAGCGCAACCCCAATAAGTACTAATTTTACATTAAACAATGCGCCTTCAGGAGTAACAATTGGTTCAGTGACTTATAATTCTTCTTCCAGTGTTACGCTTAATTTAGTTTATAATGGCGATTTTGATGCCAATGTTACCACGTTTAGTGTTACAATTGCAAGTACCGTTTTAACCAGTGCAGCTGCGCTTACCACAAACGCCATAACTTTAACCGCCTTAACAGAAAGTTTGAGTGTAGGAACAGTAACGGGTTTTGGAAATCAAACCGTTAATACAACTAGTGCCGAGAAAAGTTTTACAGTTTCAGGAACGGTAAGATCAACAGTAAGTTTGGTACCACCAACCGGTTACGAAATATCTACAGGCACAGGAGGTTCATTTGTCGCTACTAATCCAATTGATTTAACGCCAACAGGTACTAGTTTGTCTTCAACAACTATTTATGTGCGCTTTAAACCTACTGATGTTGTGTCTTATAGTGGCAATATTACTGGGTCAGCAACTGCTGTATCAACTGCTACAGTAGCTTTGACTGGCACAGGAATAGCTCCAGCAAATCCATCTGTTTTTTCTGCAACTACTGCTTCTAATTCTCAAATAAATCTTGCCGCTACTGCCAATGGTAATAGTAATAACATTGTTGTGGTATTTAATGCCACTGGAACTTTTGCAAGTCCCACCAATGGAGTTACTGCAGGCGTGCAAGGAGATGCTTTTGCTGGAGGGACTATATGGTTCAATGGCGCTGCAGGTTCAATAACCAATCACACAGGATTGAGTGCGGCAACAACTTATTACTATAAAGCGTTTTCTTATGATTCACTAAATTTTTACTCAGCTGGGGCTACTGCCACTGCTACTACTGTAAAAGCGGAACCAAGTGCTCAAGCTACTTCGTTAGCGTTTAGTACCATTACTACAAGTTCTTTTACTACTGCATTTTCAGCTGCTGCCGGAACGCCAGATGGATATTTGGTTATCAGAAGTGCAAATAGTACCTTAAGTGCAAATCCAGTTGATGGAACAGCTTATACCACTAGTAGCACGGTTGGTGGAGGTTCGGTGGTGAGCGTAGGTAGCACAATAACAGGGATTGCCAACACTAGTTTAAGCAGCGGAACAACCTATTATACATTTGTTTTTGCGTACAATAATAGCGGAACTACTATCGATTATTTAACCACCAATCCTTTGACGGCAAGTATAATTACACTTTGCGCAGCTCCTGCACCATTAGCATCAAATGTTACGGCTATTAGTTTTGATATCAGTTGGACTGCAATAACAGGCGCAGCATCTTACCAATTAGATGTAACAACAGATGCAGGCTTTACTGCTTTTGTTTCGGGATACAATAGTTTATCAGTTGCGGGAACCTCTCAAGCACTATCAGGATTACTGTCCAATACTCCGTATTACTTCAGGGTAAGAGCAGTGAATGCCAGCGGCAATAGCGCCTACGGAACAGGAAGTCAAACAACATCAGTATTAACAACACCTGTTGCAACTGCAGCAACAAGTGTTGGTTCTACAAGTTTTACAGCGAATTGGGGTGCGGTTACAGGTGCTGCCTCAGGTTATTTATTAGACGTGAGTACTAGTGCTACTTTTGGAAGTACAATCATTTCAGAAAACTTTTCAGGATTCACAACAAATAATGGAAGTACAGATAGATTTTCTACTTTGGACACCTACTTACAAACTACAGGTTGGACAGGTGCTGTTATTTATGAAATGGTTGGATATACAAAAATGGGGTCAGGTTCTTCAAGAGGAATAATAACAACACCAACTTTAAACTTATCTGTAAATGGTGGTATTTCAACTTTAACATTTGATCTTTCTAAATATGGATCAGATGCTACTTCAGTTCAGGTTTTTCATGCTGCTGATGGAGTTAACTTTGTTCAAGTTGGTTCCGATATAACAGCTCCAACTTCAATGACCACACAAACTATTTCTATTACTGGTGGCACATCAAGTTCTAAAATCAGAATTCAAGCCAAAAATGCGGCAAATTATAGATTTTATTTAGATAATTTTTTGATATCCTATTCAACTATACTTCCTTCTTACAATAATCTTTCAGTAAACGGAACTTCACAAGCAGTTACCGGTTTAACATCGGGTACTACTTATTATTATAGAGTTCGTGCTACAGATGGTACTGCATCAGCCAATAGCAATGTAATTACCGTAACTACTAAAAGCACACCAACAGTTACCCCAACAATAAGTACTTATACTTATACTGGAGCACCACAAGGGCCAAGTGTCGCTACTAACACAGGAACTGGTACAACTTATACATTCAGTTATGAAGGCGTTACTCCTACAACTTATGCGGCAAGTGCAACTGCGCCTACCAATGCAGGGAGTTATACCGTCACAGCAACAGTAGCAGCAGATGGAGATTATGTGGCTGCGAGTTCTTTGGCAACCCCTTTTTCAATTAGCAAAGCCACTTTTGCCATTACTGCCAATAATCAAACCAAATGCGCAGGCATTACATTGAGTTTTGTTGGTACAGAATTTACCTCGGGAACACTATTGGGTTCTGATGCGGTGACTAGTGTTAGTTTAACTAGTACGGGAGCAGGTTCGGCTGCAATAGGAGGAACTTATTCTATTGTTCCATCTGCCGCAACAGGTACTGGACTTTCCAATTATACTATAACGTACACTAATGGTTCTTTAACTGTCAATCAATCAACCATAACCTTGGGTTATATAGATGATGTGTTGCCTACGGATACTTCATTTAATATACCCTATACCGCCACAACAGGCAGTCCTAATAAATATTCTTTAGCTACTGCTGCCTCAGGAGGAAATTCTATCGCGATGCCTAATTTTGCACCTATATCAAATGCAAATTTAGTTTCGAGTCCTATTACGGTAATTATTCCTGCTAGCGCTGCTGCTGAATATGGTTTTAATTTAACTGTTACCAATACCACTACAGGATGTAGTCAGGTTTTTCCATTTCAATTTCATGTAACTAACGTCGTTGCAGGAACTATCGCTGGAGATCAATCGATTTGCTCGGGAGCAACTCCTAGTGCAATCACTAGTTCACAAGCAGGATCTTCTTCAGATGGTGATCCTATTACCTATACTTGGGAGCAATCTACAACGAGTTTAAGTTCAGGTTATAGTGCAATTAGTGGCGCAACAAGCGAAGGATATGTTCCTGGAGCTTTAACTCAAACTACCTATTACAAAAGAGTTACTCATTATGCAGGCACAAATCCAGATGTAACTTCAGATACTGATCCGGTTACGATAACCGTAAACCCAACGCTTACCGCAAGTGTTAGTATTGCTTCAAATGATACTGATAATGTTATTTGCTTTGGAACAAATGTTACATTTACCGCAACGCCAACAAATGGTGGTGCTTCTCCGTCGTACCAATGGAAAGTCAACGGAAGTAATGTGGGTACCGATAGTGCAACCTATACAACCTCTGCTTTAGCCAATAATGATGTTGTGTCTGTTGTACTCACATCTAATGCTACTCCTTGTTTAGCAGGTTCTACAGCTACATCAAACAGTATTACAATAGTTCTACAAAACAAATGGTTGGTTACTGCCAGTTCTTTATGGAGCGACTCTAGCAACTGGACTTGTGGCGTACCATCAAGTACAGACAACATTCTTATTGACACTGGAAGTCCACAACTTGATACCAACTTTACAATTGCAGGTTCTTTGACTATTAGTGGCTCAGGAACTTTAACTATTAATCCTACAAGTGTAATAACCATTTCGGGTACTGCTGATTTTGGAGGAAGACCAGTTACTATTAAATCAGACGCAACAGGAACAGGAACTATCGGTCAGGTTACAGGAACACTTACTGGAGCTACGAATGTAACCGTAGAACGTTATATTCCAAACAAACGCTCTTGGAGAGCCTTGACAGCACCTGTAAGTACAGCAACCTCTATCAATGCTAACTGGCAAGAAGGTGGAACAAATAATGGTATTAATGGTTTTGATATTTGGTCACCAACTCCTGGTTCAGGGATAACAACTGGAGGCTCAAGTAATTCTTTATTACAATACGATTCCGTAAACAACAGTTGGATTGGAATTGCTGCAACTGATGGTGCAAGTTCTATGATGAATGGCGATAAAAACAAACCCTTTATGGCTTTTGTAACAGGGCCTTATGGATCTGGAAACATTACAAACAATCTTGCTGCAGCAACAACTATAAGAGCTACAGGAACAATTCTAACTGGCACAAAAACGTATGCTAGTGCTTCAGGACAATACTCCTTTATTGGAAATCCGTATGCAAGTCCATTAAATTTAACCACAATGTTAGCTTCCAATACAAGTTTTGGGGGAAATATTTGGGTTTGGGATGCTAATGTAGCAGGAGTCTATTCTGTAGGAACCTATAATTTATTTGATAATGGGACCTATTCTAATATTTCTTCAAATCCTAATATTTCGGGAGCACAAATACAAAGCGGACAAGCTTTCTTTGTAAAACAATCTAGTGGAAATTCTGTTGATTTCTCAATACAAGAAGCGCACAAAGGTGCTATTTTTAGTAATGCTGTTTTTAGAGATGCTGCACCTGCTCAATTATTGCGTGTTGGATTGTACAAACAAACCAACAATGAATGGTCTGGTCGAGACGGAGCAATGGCAGTATTTTTATCGGATGCCGAAGCCAACCAAACAACTAACAAAATATCTAATGGTTCAGAAAACGTTGCTTTCACTAAAAACTCAGAATTGTTTGCCAGCGAGCATCACTTGCCGTTAGTAGCTTCTGATGTGTTGAATGTGCGAGTTTGGAATACTACTGCAAGTGCAAATTATAAACTTAAAATTAATACCGAGCAATTCACAACAACCAACTTGGATGCGACGTTAGAAGATTTGTTTACCAATTCTAGAACGCCAATAGCTTTAGACGGTACCGCAATAGAATATCCATTTGCAGTTACTACCGATGCGGCAAGTACAGGAAATCGTTTCCGAATTGTGTTTCAAAATGCTGCTTTAGGGATGAACAATCCAAAAGCGAATGGCATTACAATTCTTCCAAACCCAATTACAGGCGATACGTTCCAAGTAAATTTAGGAACTTTAGAAATGGGAATGTACACGTATTCTATTTGTAATGCACTAGGGCAAGAAGTAGAAACAGGAAGTATTAACAATGTAACACAAAACACAAATTATAGTGTGAAATTTAAAAGCAACACTGCCGCTGGATTGTACATTATGAAAGTTATAGGAACAGTTAATGCGGTGTTTACTGCTAAATTAATTAAAAAATAAGAGTCATGAAAAACAATATAAAAAAACTAGTACTAGCCTTGACACTTTCTATTTGTAGCTTGACTACATTTGCATCAAATATTTCAGGCGATGAGGATTCCTCTACTTTAGCGAATCCTGGAGATCCAACAGGAGATCCTGGAGCACCAATAAACGACTACCTACTTCCAATGCTGGTTTTAGGAGTTGCTTTAGGCTATCGCTTGTTGAGAAAGAAAACTCAGGAAGTATAAAAATCAAAACCACGCAAATTGCGTGGTTTTTTGTAGGATAAAATTTAAATATAGATACTTCAACCGCAAAGGGTAAATTAATTATAAATTATAAATGCCTGGAATCGTTGTCTTTCTTTGAACGTTTAAAGACTCATCTTCCACTAACTCATTTTTCCAATAGCGCAACTCACATAGGATTTTGCTTTAGCTCCAAGCGTGTTGTCTTCTCCTTGTTCTGGATAGCCTAATTTTTTCAAAGTTTTTTTTACTTGGCCTAACGCCAATTCATTTTCGTAGTCAAATCGAACTGCATCTTCTTCTAAAAGAATTTCAATGTTTTTTACAGTTTCTATTGTGCTGAGGTTATTGGTTATAGTAGCACCACAGCCACTGCATTTTAAGTTCTGAATTTTTACTGTCGCTTTCATAATAAATGTATTTAGTATACAAATTTACGAAGAATCATTCAGGAAATTTATCTTTTAACACTCCGTATAAAAAAGTTCCTAAAAGAGCCCCTAACAAAACTAAGACTACAGGGAAAAAACCTGCTCCTATCAATATAAATATCGGACCTGGACAACAACCAACTAACGCCCATCCCAAACCAAAGAACAATCCGCCAATCCAATATCGAAAAGAACCACTTTCTTTATCAGAAATAACAATCGGAATTCCTTTAATGTCTTTTACCTGTTTTCTTTTGATGATTTGTAATCCAATAATGCCCGTTGTTATGGCAACTATAATAATTCCATACATATGAAAAGATTGAAACTGAAACATTTCATAAATTCGGTACCAAGAAACTGCTTCAGATTTTGTCAATACAATTCCGAAAATAAAACCTACGATTAAATATTTTAGTACTTTCATAATTAGAATAGTATAGGGAAAAGGAAATGTGACATCAACAAACCGCCAATAAAAAATCCAATAACCGCTTTCAGTGATTGAATTTGCAAGTTGCTCATTCCTGCAATAGCGTGACCAGAAGTACATCCGCCAGCATAACGAGAGCCGAAACCAATAAGTATTCCTCCAGTGATCAATATGAGAATCATTTTTGGAGATTGAAATGTTGCTTCGCCAAATAAAGCATTGGGAACTAATTTTCCATTGGGAGCATCAATCCCCATTTGTGCCAATTGCTGAATTGTTTTTGGATTGATAGCAACATTAGAAGCATCACTCATATAATTAACGGCAACAAATCCTCCGAGCATTGCTCCTACTACTACAACTAAATTCCATCGTTGTGATTTCCAATCAAAATCAAAAAATGAAACGTGTTTTCCCGCACCTGCAATGGAACAAAGCGAACGCAAATTGGATGACATTCCAAAAACTTTACCGAAATAATTTAAAATTAGCATAATTATTGCAATTAGAAAACCAGAGATATACCAAGGCCAAGTTTGAAAAAGTAAATTCATTTTGATTATTTTTCACAAAAATAGTATCTTTATAGCATTAAAAAAAACAACTGTAAAATGAAAATCAAATCTATTGTACTTCTATTGCTACTTCTTGTTGGTTCTGTTTCGTGTGTAAGCACAAAATCGACATTGAAAAATGTAAATAATAGTGCGCCAATTCCGAAATTGACAGCAACAAATACTTTTGTAATAACAGAATATAGTAAAGACCCTAAATATGGATACAATCAAGATTATCCAATTAATGTTTTTTATAGAAATGCAAAAGACGAAACAATCAACCCACAACGGTATTTGAACGCATTAACAGGGCCTAAAGGAGAAAAACTATTCTTTAAGAAAATTGAAATTTGTTGTCCTTTTCCAACAAAAAACAGTGAAATGGGTGGTGGTTTTCTAGATATTTATGAAGTAACTTGGGTAGGTCAAAAAAGTCCAATTAAATTATATTTAAACATCTATGAAAAAGGCGAATTAATGGTCCCAATAGGATTTGAATTGGCAAAATAATAGTATTGAGTAAAATAGTATCATTTCACAATAACAGTAAATAATAAATGGAGGTTGTTTTTTCATTAGACGAATTAGATCGAGTTGCCCGAAAAATTATCGCACAAAATCCCAATAAAGTAATTTTATTTAATGGGGAAATGGGCGTTGGCAAAACCACTTTAATCAAAAAATTGTGCTCCATCCTTGGAGTTGAAGGCGCAACGAGTAGTCCAACTTTTTCTTTAGTTAACGAATACAAAACTACTGAAAATCAAATAGTTTACCATTTTGATTGTTATCGTCTTAAAAGCGAAACCGAAGCTTTGGATATGGGAATTGACGAGTATTTATATTCTGGTAATTGGTGCTTTATTGAATGGTCCGAAAAAATAGAAACCCTACTTCCTGAAGTGCATTCTGTTGTAAATATTAAATTGCAATCTGACGGAAAGCGATTCTTAGTGTTAAAATAAAAAACCTTAATTTTGAAAATAATTTCTGAGATTTGTGGTGATGTAAACAAATGAAATCGAAAAAATCAGCTGTCGATTTTCCTTTATTAGTTTATTTTTTATAAATTTATAGATTAATTTCGAAATCCAATGGCAATTACACCTTTTTCCAAAATACAGTTAATTCCTCAAGAGGAAAAACTTGAAATTACAAAACATCGGAGTGAACTTTTTATTGGAATCCCTAAAGAAACCAGTTATCAAGAGCGCAGAATTTGCCTAACTCCAGATGCCGTAAATTCATTGGTATCTCACGGACATCGCGTTATGATAGAGTCAGGAGCCGGATTGAGCGCCAGTTATTCCGACAAAGAATACAGTGATGCAGGTGCCGAAATGACTGCCGACACAAAAAAAGTATTGAGTTGTCCGATGATTTTAAAAGTCGAGCCCCTAACTCTTGCCGAAATTGAACTTATTAATCCCGAAACCATTGTCCTTTCTGCGATTCAACTAAAAACACGCCGCAAGGAATATTTTGAATTACTGACCAAAAAGAAAATTACCGCATTAGCATTTGAATATATAAAAGACGAAGATGGCTCCTACCCTGCTGTAAAATCACTGAGTGAAATTGCAGGAACAGCTTCAATATTAATCGCATCAGAATTAATGATTAACAATCAATTTGGAAAAGGATTGCTTTTTGGAAACATTACAGGCGTTCCTCCAACAGAAGTTGTTATTCTTGGTGCAGGAACCGTGGGTGAATTTGCCGCAAAAAGTGCTTTAGGACTTGGGGCAAATGTAAAAGTTTTCGACAATTCAATCACCAAATTAAGACGATTGCAAAACAATTTGAACCAGCGTATTTTCACTTCTACAATTCAGCCAAAAGCGTTATTAAAAGCGTTACGCCGTTGCGATGTGGCTATTGGCGCAATGCGAGGAAAAGAACGATGCCCCGTTGTAGTTACCGAAACAATGGTTGAATTAATGAAAAAAGGTTCTGTAGTTGTTGATGTTAGCATTGATACTGGCGGTTGTTTTGAAACTTCCGAAGTTACCACTCACGAAAAACCAACCTTTATTCATCACGATGTTATTCACTATTGCGTACCAAATATTCCTTCGCGTTATTCCAAAACGGCATCACTTTCTATAAGTAATATCATCACTCCCTTCCTACTTCAAATTGCCGATGATGGTGGCATTGAACGCGCCATTCGTTGCGATAAAGGCTTAAAAAATGGCGTTTACTTATACCATGGAATTCTTACCAACAAAGCAATTGGAGATTGGTTTAATTTGCTTTACAGCGATATTAATTTAATTGTTTTTTAACCGCACTTTGACTTACCTTTGCAAAAATATTTAAAATGAAATTTTACCAACGATTTGCATATTATCTTGTAGGACTTATTATGGGTTGTTTTTTTGTAGCCATGGTTTTAAGCGGAAAAGATGCCCGATGTAACTATTTTCCAAATGCGAGGGTTTTGAACGATTTAAGCACCAAACCTTTTAACGTTTCCGATGTTGCAGCAGCAAAATTGAAAGAAAATTGGGTTGACATGACCGATATTAAGAACACATTGAAATATGGCGATGTTGATTTTGACAAAAGCAACGTGAAATATGAAAACGGCAAAATCTACATCGTAGAAGGCAAAACAATTAAGAATCAGCCTATTGTTCTTGAATTTATCAACTACGCCGACAAAGTAGTTTTGAAAGACATCATAAAAAAGTAATTTTTATTGAAATATAGTTGCAAATACAAATACTAAATGTATATTTGCACACCTGTTAAAGGGCGATTAGCTCAGCTGGTTCAGAGCACCTCGTTTACACCGAGGGGGTCGGGGGTTCGAACCCCTCATCGCCCACTGTCGTACCAAAAACCTCTAAAGTAATTTAGAGGTTTTTTTTATGACATTTCCTCAATAAAATATTCTAGAAAATCTAACATTTGGTTTGAAGATAAATCAATATCGCCCACAAAAAACTTCAACAGAAATGTTGGAGTTTTTTTATGACATTTCCTCAAGAAAATATGATTAGTATCAATTAGTTCTGTTGGTTCAGAGCATCCCGATTTTTATCGGGAGGGTCGGGGGTTCGAACCCTTCCCGACTGCATCGGGACAAGCAATCGCCCACAACTATAAAAGACAAACTAATTCAGTTTGTCTTTTTTTTTGGAGCAGAAATTTCCGTTTTTTACCACACGATTCAACCCGCTATTTGCTATATCTGTTGTGACGAACCTCGCCACAACAGGATGCCGCTTCTATCGGTGCTAAATAATCACGTTTAGATTTTCATAATTAATCAGAGAAGAAGGAAGCTATTTATCTTCTCAGTGAAGCGGAGAGATTGAGCCAAAAGCGGGAATTGCAATTCCAAAAATTCGGGGACAATTCGCTCCAAATAATTCGTATTTAAAGTATTGCGAATTAACCGTGAAATAATATAATATCTGCGGGATTTGGGTGTATATATTAAAACAAATATATACATTTGGAAAAATATTAGTTCTCTCAATTTATACATTATATATGTTACAAGAAAAAGTTATCGTTGGTAGTGAAGAATGGTGTTCGTTCCCAATATTAGGCATTCCCACGAATAAAGCACGTGTTGATTCTGGTGCAAAAACATCGGCATTGCACGCCATAAATATTGCTCCTTTTATTAAAGATGGAGAAAATTGGGTGAAATTTGATGTCAATCCAATTCAGAATAATGTTAAAACTATTATTCATTGCGAATCGAAATTGGTTGATAAAAGAATTGTAAAAAGTTCTAGCGGATTTAGAGAACAACGCTACGTAATTGGTTCGGAGCTTGAAATTGGCGGTAAAAAATGGGCAATAGAAATTACTTTGACCAATCGAGATTCAATGGGTTTCCGTATGCTTTTAGGGCGTGAAGCCATGAGCGGTCGGGTTCTTGTGGATCCAGAACAAAAATATTTATTGGGGGAACCTACTTCTGATATTCTGAAAAACCTGTATAAAACTTCTGAAAAAGCGGTTACAGGGCTTCGGATTGGTTTATTAGCGAGCAACAAAGAATTGTATTCCAACAAGCGAATTATGGAAGCTGGGGAAATGCGCGGTCACGAAATGCACTTTTTGAATATCAAGGAATGCTATATGAAACTTGATGCAACGACTCCCGAAATTCATTATCGTGGTGGTAGAATTTTGAATGATTTTGATGCTATAATACCGAGAATTCGTCCAAGTATTACTTTTTATGGTTGTGCTTTGACACGTCAATTTGAGGCTTTGAAAGTATATTGTTTGAATTCTGCAGCGGCGATTACGCAATCTCGTGATAAATTATATTCGTTGCAATTGCTATTGAATCACGGCGTTGATATACCAACAACTGGTTTTGCAAATTCGCCTTTGGATACGAATGATTTGATAAAAATGGTTGGTGGTCCGCCATTAATCGTAAAATTACTAGAAGGAACACAAGGAAAAGGGGTTGTTTTGGCAGAAACAAAAAAAGCCGCAGAAAGTGTAATTAATGCTTTCAAGAGTTTGAATGCCAATATATTAGTTCAGGAGTTTATTAAAGAAGCCAACGGAAAAGACATTCGCTGTTTTGTAATTGACGGAAAAGTTGTTGCAGCAATTCAACGCGAAGCAATGCCTGGAGAATTCAGAGCTAACATTCATTTAGGTGGAACTGCTTCAATTATTAAAGTTACTCCCGAAGAAAAGCGAATTGCCATTAAAGCAACAAAAGCAATGGATTTGAAAGTGGCAGGAGTTGATATTATTCGTTCTGCAAAAGGTCCTTTATTATTAGAAGTGAATTCATCGCCAGGTCTTGAAGGCATTGAAGGTGCTACAAATAAAGATATTGCTGGCGAAATGATTTTGGCAATTGAGAAGAATTTCAAACACAAATTATAGTACAATTTTTAAACCAAATCATTATTAATGAATCCATTTTTAGACGTTATTTTAAGAAGTACGGCAGTCTATTTTTTTATGATGATTGCTTTGCGTGTTTTTGGAAAAAAAGAATTATCACAGCTCAATACCGCCGATGTAATTCTGATTTTATTGATTAGCAATTCCGTTCAGAACGCAATGGTTGGCAATGACACTAGCCTTTACGGTGGTTTAGCGGCTGCAACAGTTTTGTTTGCTATCAACTATATTTTGAAAAAGCTGATGTTTAAATACAAGAAATTCAGTGACTTTATTCAAGAAAAGCCAGAAATTTTGATTCATAATGGCACTTTAGAATTTGACACGTTGAGCAAATTAAACATTACTTCCGATGAATTGCGGGAAGCAATGCGGGAACACGGGGTTGAGAATTTTAAAGATGTAAAATTGGCAATGTTAGAAATTGATGGAAATATTAGTATTATTTCTGGGGATAAAAATCTACGACAAACGCACCACAAAAGAAAAATTCATAAAACATTGGGAAGTTTGAATTAATGCAAAAACCTATCGCTTTACTTTTTCTTCTTCTTAACTTCTTTATTTACAATGACTTCTTTGTTTTGCAGCATATAATTTGCCAACATTTTTTCAATTAATTCCTCCTTGGTTAAATGATGGAAAACCGTTTTGATTCGGTCTTTTAATTCAATTGCCACTTCGTGATTTGGTTTGGTTTTGAAGATTTGTTTTGCCCATAAAAACGCATTATTTTCATCAATACTAATAGCATCTGGTTTTTTGAACGAAATAAATTTAATCCCCAATTCTTTTTCAAAACCTGCAATTTCAGCAACTTCTTCTTTTTGTAAAACTGTTAAAGAAAGTCCTTTGGCACCCGCTCGTGCCGTTCTTCCGCTTCGGTGAACATAAGTTTCATAAACATCTGGCAAGTGATAATTTACTACATAAGAAATCGCTTGAACGTCAATTCCTCTAGCTGCTAAATCTGTAGCTACCAAAATATTGATGTGTCCTTCGCGAAATTGTCCCATAATTCTGTCACGAATTGGTTGTGTCAAACTTCCGTGAATTGCCCCCGAAGAAAATCTATTTATGGCTAAATTCTTAGCTAATTTGTTGACAGCAGCTTTAGTTTTGCAAAAAATTATTCCACGTTCCCCTTCTTTTGATGAAAGAAAATGCATCAAAACATCTAATTTTTCAATTGGATCTACCACCACAAATTGATGGTCAATTCCTTGATTTCCGACCGTTTCCATATTGGCACTTACTTCTGTAACGTGCTTTGACATATAGTTTTGAACCAATTGTTTTATAGTTCCTGGCATTGTTGCGGAAAACAAAAATGTTCTTCTGTTTTTTGGTAATTCAGCTACAATTTCATCCAAACCTTCCTTTAAAATCGAAACCATTTCATCCGCTTCATCAAGAACCAAATACTTAGTTTCCTTAATGTTTATGGCTTTTCGTTGGATTAAATCTATCAATCGACCAGGCGTGGCGATTACGATATGAGTTGGAAGTGTTAAGCGTTCAATTTGAGGTTTTATAGGGATTCCACCACAAATTGCAGCTATAGAAATTTCAGGTAAATATTTAGAATACGTCTCTAAATTACTCAAAATTTGATGTCCTAATTCTCTGGTCGGAACTAATATTACCGCTTGAATGTTGGTTACTTTCAAATCTATTAATTGCAATAATGGCAAACCAAAAGCAGCCGTTTTACCCGTTCCTGTTTTTGCAAGACCTACAAAATCATCGGTTTTAGTAAGTAAAATCGGAATAGATTTCTCTTGAATTTCTGTTGGAATTGAAATTTTTAAATCGGATAAACCCTTAACTAATACTTCTGAAACTCCTAAATCGGAAAATTGCTTTGACATAAAATAAATTTTGACAAAGGTAAACAGTCTTTTGACTAAATAAGAATCAACTTAGATAAATTGTATTATTTGATGTAAATCGCTGAAAATCATCATTGTAAGTATATTTTTATAATAGTATCAAAAAAGTGTCATTTGTCGATAAAAACAGTTGTTTTAACACAAATTTAAAACTCAAAATTTGATTCAACTGTTACATTTGCAATGTGTTATAACAAAATAGCACAAAAAACAATGAATACAATTTACCTACTATTACGCTTTAAAATGAAAACAATTTCAAAATTTATCGTGCTACTTCTAACCTATTTTGGAAATGCACAAACCACTTCAACTGTAAACTATACGCCAATAACCACTGCAATAAATAACCCAGAAAGAGGTTTTTACAGACACACGGAAGTCCATTCTGCAAGTTATACAGGTTTGGATCAAAACACTTTAAACGGTTACAAATCAAGTAATACGACACTTATTTTGAGAGTATTTTATTTAGAAAATTTTATAAATTCTCCAATTTCAAGCTCTTATTTGAGTTCTATGCAATCCGACTTTAACAAAATTAGAACTGCAGGAATAAAATGTATCGTTCGTTTTGCCTATTCCGACAATATTAACGGTGCTTTGGATGCATCAAAAGCGCAGATTTTGGTTCATATCCAACAAGTAAAGCCATTGTTGATTGCCAATGTAGATGTTATATCATCAATGCAAGCGGGATTCATCGGCTCTTGGGGGGAATGGTATTATACCGATTATTTCGGAATGAACCCATCAGCAACTGATTATGCGAACAGAAAAGAGGTTGTAGATGCTATTTTATTGGCTTTGCCAAGTTCAAGAATGGTGCAACTGCGAACTCCTACTTTGAAACAAAAAACATATTCTACAACATCAGCATTAACACAAAGTCAAGCCTTTTCAGGTTCTAATATTGCAAGAATTGGGCATCACAATGACTGTTTCTTATCTAGTTCAACTGATTTTGGAACGTATAATAATGTATCAAGCGAATATCCGTATTTGCAACAAGAAACAAAATTTACACCGATGGGCGGCGAAACGTGTGCCGTAAATGAGCCTCGATCTCAATGTCCAACAGCAGTTTCTGAAATGCAACAATTTCACTGGTCGTATTTGAATTTCGATTATAATCCGAGTGTAATCAGTGGTTTTCAAGCAGGTGCTTGCTTTCCAACAATTCAAAATCGATTGGGATATCGCTATGAATTAGTGAGTGGAATCTATCCTAAAACAGCGGCAATTGGAAACACTATGGCTGTAACTTTCAAAATAAACAATAGCGGATTTGCTTCGGCATACAACCAAAGAACCGTTTATTTAGTGTTGCGAAATACTTCAAGCAATCAAGAATATTCAATTGCTTTGAACACCGATCCAAGGTTGTGGTCGAGCGGTGTGGAAACAACTATAAATGAAAACATTACTCTTCCGTCAAATATGATTGCTGGAACCTATAATTTATTCCTGAATTTACCAGATGCAAATTCATCAATTAGTTCTCGTCCTGAATATTCCATCCGATTGGCAAATAATTCGACTTGGGAAGCAACCACTGGGTATAATAGTTTGCTACAATCTGTAATAGTTTCAGGTTCTTTAGGTGTTTCAGAAGCTTCAAAATTGCAAATGAAAATCTATCCTGTTCCAACAAATAATGAATTAATCATTGAAATGGATGGAATTAATGATTATAAAGTTGGTGTTTACAATTCAATTGGACAAAATGTTAAAGTGAAATCAGTTATGGAAAACAATAAAATTACATTAAATACTGAAACATTAAGTGATGGTATCTATTTAGTTCAATTTGAGAACAATGACTTTAAAGAAACTAAAAAAATTATTGTAAGGCATTAATCTAAATTCAATAAATAAATCATAGTGGTTGCCACATTTAAAAGTGTGGCAATCACTATTTTTTTTGTCGTTTCTTCAGATTGTATTTTACACCAAATTGAACTACATTGGAATAAAATTCAGATTGAGAATAGAGTTCAAATGATGTAGTTATGGCTGTAAAATCAAGTATTTGATACGATAATTCACCTGTAAATCGTTTGAATTCATCGGCATAGTCATCATAAAACCAAGCCGCTTCCACCCTACTCGTAAAGTTACTTTCTGGTTTTCCAAATTTCCAACCCAAGCCACCACCAGTATAAAAACGATTTTCAATCATCCAATAAGGATAACCTGATGAAAGCGCAACGGTTGCTTTTCCGAGGGAAGATTTCAAATAGGAAGCTTCAATAAATGGTATTAGTCTTGATTTTTTTTCTTCGCCATTGTCCAAACTAATTTTTGTTGTGATGGAACCCTGATAGGAATCGGAAGTTGTTGCCACACTGTTTGAATTGCTTTTTGTGTAGTAATTGGCTTCCAATGAAAAACTTGTATTTATCAATCCAAATAAATACCTGTCGTGATACAAATTTCCTTGCGTTCTATAGATGTTTTTACTGTAAGCAGGTCCACTTTCTGCTGGGAATATTTTAATTTCTGCTGAAGTGAATTTTTTGTTTTTTGAATAATTTCCACCCAATCCAAATTGGAAATAATACTTCCCAAAATCACTGTATTCTCCTCTTATTTTTGACCAATATTGTAGTTTTTCAAAGTTTTCAGGATTGTTAAATTGATATTGAAGCCCATAAATAGAATGTGAAGTATTATCAGAATCTTCAATTTCAAAGTTAATTTTGTACATCTTACTATATGTAAATGCAACCGAATGTAGGTTTTTACTTTTATCATGAAAATTATAGGAAACTTCATTTTTTAATGCTGAGGCATCTGTTTTATTGCTTTCTAATGAAGAGTTGACTTCCACGAAATTTCCGAATTGATTTCTATTTAAACGTTCTAATCCCTGCTTGATATTAGAATAAAACAAGTCAGAAAACTTCAAAAGTAATTCTTGTTGTACATCGGTTTCTACATAAATAACTTCTTTATTTAATGAAGCTCTAAGACTTTCTTTTTGAGGACTTTCGGGTAATGAATTAGTCAAAATCCACGCTTCTTTAAATTTTCCAACATCAAAATAAACAGAACTCATTATGGCTTTTGCTTTATAATCTTTTGGGTTTTCAAGAATGTATTTTTTGTATTCAGATTCTAAAAACTTGTAGGATTTTAGTTCAATTAACCAAGTCATTTTCGTTGAAAAATCGATATCATCTGCATAAAAAGACCAATCGTATGCCTTTTTATATTGATTATTATCAACATAAAGCCAGCAAATATCTTCCGCCAAACTTTTGTATTTATTAGACGGTAAAATCAGGCGAAATTCATCCAAAGCCGTTTTAGGTTCGTAGGTCAAAAGATGTTGTAAATACATTTGATACGTCTCAAAACCAGAATCAACTTCTAATAAATTTAGCAACGCAATTTTAATTTTATTTTGATTTTCAGGCGTGTAAAAATCAGCGATATAACTATTCAAAAGTGCAATATCATTAGGCGTCACAAGCATTTGCGCACTCAGCCATTTTTCTTTAATCAAATCATTTGGATATTCTACAAACTTATTTAATTCTTTGGAATACATTACATTTTCGGAAATTGGATATTTTTTGCAATGTTCTTCTAATAAATCCCAAACGGTTTCACCTTTATCATCCCAAATCATATATTTTGTATATTTATTCCAAGTTACAGAATCAATTTTTGCTTCTGAAAGCATTTTTTGTTTCAAATCTGAAATTTCAATTTTTAGTAATTTATCAGAATCGATGGCATCCAATTTTAGTGCTAATTTATATTTAGCTACATTTTCTTGAAATTGTTTGGTTTGAAATTTAGCAGTTTCTACAGCCTGATTTCTTTCATATTCAGTAAAATAGTTCAAATCTGGCAAACTCAATTTGGAAGCATTTGTAAAAAGTGTATATAAATTTCCTGTCAAAAATGGCGTTTTTGAAAACCGAACGATTTGATTTTTAAGTG
>CANINJ010000001.1 GCA_947468985.1 Bacteroidota bacterium | reverse complement strand
GTTGTTCTTTTTCCTTCTGCATTAGGAATTACAACTGCTTCATTACCTTCCATTACAGAAACACAAGAGTTGGTTGTTCCTAAATCAATTCCAATTATTTTACCCATTTTAATTCTATTTAAATTTAATTTTAATTTCTAAACTCAATTTCCATAAGTCAATCTTTATGCCACACTACCAATCCCCAACAATTGTCAGTAATACACCTATTTGACATTATAATTTCTGACAATATGACATTTTGGAGCGATTTGTCTCTGCCTTTCAGTAATTGTAATTCCCGCTTTCGGCTTAATCTCTTCGCTTTGCTGCGAGGATACCGCCTCAATCGGGGCTACTTGAGAATTTATTTTTTGGGTTATATTTTTTGGGTATTAAAAATTTAAAAACCTGATTTCCCCATCAACCAACAACCATCAACTTTTTTAACCATATAAGGCATAGTTTTAACTATTTTTGTGATCAATAAATATTAACTATGATTTCATTCTTAAGAACCCACTCTGAAAATCCTGATTTCAAAAAATTAGTCGTTGAATTGGATGCCATCTTGAAAATTCTTGATGGAGAAGACCACGTATTTTATGCGGATTTAAATCAGACGGCAGTTCTCAATGAAGTACTTATTGCTTTTGAAAACAATACGCCTGTAGGTTGCGGGGCGTTTAGAACTTATTCAGAAAACACTGTCGAAATCAAACGAATGTACGTCCCGGAATTGCACCGCAACAAGGGAATTGCATCCAAAATCCTTACCGAACTAGAAGCTTGGGCAAAAGAATTAGGCAATACAAAATGCATCTTGGAAACGGGAATAATGCAAGTGGAAGCGATTGGGTTGTATCCCAAAAATGGTTATGAAAAAATAGAAAATTACGGAAATTATAAAGGTGTTGTCAAAAGCATTTGCTTTGCGAAAACCATCGGTTGATTTTTCAAAAGTTGTTAATTTTTGCTTTAATTAAGAATCAATTCTAAAAAAGTATAAAATATTTAAAAAAAAATAACCTATACTATCAAAAGTGTTTTAGTATATTTGTTAAAAATAACTCAAAAAAAATACTCATAAATGAAAAAGAATTTCCTATACATATTCTTATTGATATTAGGTTCATGTGCCACAACAACACAATTTCAAAAATTTACTCAGTCAACAGAGATCGAAAATAATAAAGCAAGAATATATGTTATCCGTCCTGGATTTAAAGGAGGTGCTGTTTCTACTGCAATATATTGCAATGATGTTTTAATTGGAAAAACGGGAGGTAACGGCTATTTATGTTGGGATGTGGTAGAAGGGAAATACACAATTGGGAATACACAAATTATTCATGCAGGTATTACACTTGGATCCGTAAATAGCGAAGATTTATTTATAATAAATGCTAAAGTTGGTAAAATTTATTATTTAAAACAATACCCTCATTTTGGAGGTTTTTCTTTTGATATATTAAGTAAAGAAGAGGGAGAATCTTATTTAAAAGGAAAAAGTAAGCCGAAAGTAAATTACACCGAATAAGTAAATTACCCTAGAATTTTTATTGTCTTTCAAATAAATTTTGGCAATGATATACCCTGATCGAGAATTCATCAAAATCCTTGCATATAAACACAAATGAAAAGTTTACTTTTATGTAAACATAATTATCAACTCGAATCGAATAATATAAAAATAAACGATCATTTATTAAGATCATTTAATTTAAAATAAAAAAACGCGCTGTTTTCACAACGCGTTTTTAGTATAATTGAAAATATGATTATGCTTTTCCAGCAGCAATTAAGTTCAATGCTGAACCTGCTACAAACCAGCCAATTTGACCTTCGTTGTAAGTATGGTTTGCTAAAATTATGTCTTTTGAACCATCAGCGTGAACGAATTCTAAAGTTAACGGTTTTCCTGGTGCAAAATCTACTAAATCTACAAAGTTAATCGTGTCATCTTCTTGGATTTTATCGTAATCGGCTTCGTTAGCAAACGTTAATCCTAACATTCCTTGTTTTTTCAAGTTGGTTTCGTGAATACGCGCAAATGATTTTACCAATACGGCTTTTACACCCAAGAAACGAGGCTCCATTGCAGCGTGTTCTCTTGAAGAACCTTCGCCGTAATTGTGATCTCCCACAACTACAGAAGGAATTCCAGCAGCTTTATAAGCACGAGCTACAGCAGGAACTGCATCGTAAACTCCTGTTAATTGGTTTTTTACATTATTCGTTTTTTGGTTGTACGCATTAATAGCACCAATCAACATATTATTAGAAATCGCATCTAAATGTCCACGGAAACGCAACCAAGGTCCCGCCATAGAAATGTGATCTGTAGTACATTTTCCGAATGCTTTGATAAGCAATTTTGCTCCTGTAATGTTTTTTCCATCCCAAGCAGTGAAAGGTGCAAGCAACTGCAAACGCTCAGATGTTTCGCTTACCAAGATTTGAACTCCCGAACCATCTTCAGCTGGTGCTTGAAAACCTGGGTCTTCGGCATCAAAACCTTTTGGAGGCAATTCATTTCCTGTTGGTTCATCTAACATTACTTCTTCACCGTCTTCGTTGATTAATTTGTCCATCAAAGGATTGAAACCTAAATCTCCTGCGATTGCAAGAGCGGTAACCAATTCAGGTGAACCTACGAAAGCCAAAGTATTAGGGTTTCCATCGGCACGTTTTGAAAAATTTCGGTTGAACGAGTGAACGATAGTGTTGCGTTCTTCCTTCTCTGCTCCTTCTCTGTCCCACATTCCGATACACGGTCCGCAAGCATTTGCAAAAACAGTCGCTCCAATGGCATCGAAAGTGTCGATAAATCCATCACGCTCAATAGTATAACGCACTACTTCAGAACCTGGAGTAATGGTAAATTGTGATTTTATTTTTAATTTTTTGTCGGTTACTTGCTTCGCTAATGAAGCGGCACGAGCAATATCTTCATACGATGAGTTCGTACAAGAACCTATTAAACCTACTTCAATTTTCAAAGGCCAGTTATTTTTTATCGCTTCTTCTTTCATTTTAGAAATTGGAGTTGATAAATCTGGTGTATAAGGTCCGTTTAAATGCGGCTCTAATTCTGATAAATTAATTTCTATTACTTGGTCGAAATACTGCTCTGGGTTTGCATATACTTCAGCATCACCTGTTAAGTAAGCAGCTACTTTATCGGCAGCATCGGCAACATCAGCTCTGTTTGTAGAACGTAAATAACGGCTCATAGAATCGTCATATCCAAAAGTAGAAGTAGTTGCTCCAATTTCGGCGCCCATATTGCAAATAGTTCCTTTTCCTGTACAAGACATTGCGGTTGCGCCTTCGCCAAAATATTCAACGATTGCACCAGTTCCTCCTTTTACAGTTAAAATTCCGGCAACTTTCAAGATTACATCTTTTGGAGCTGTCCAACCTGATAATTTTCCAGTTAATTTTACTCCGATTAATTTAGGAAATTTCAATTCCCAAGCCATTCCTGACATAACATCTACTGCATCGGCACCACCAACACCAATGGCTAACATCCCTAACCCACCTGCATTTACAGTATGTGAATCGGTTCCAATCATCATTCCACCTGGAAATGCATAATTTTCTAAAACTACTTGGTGGATAATACCTGCTCCTGGTTTCCAGAAACCGATTCCGTATTTGTTTGATACTGAAGATAGAAAATCAAATACTTCACTACTTTGTGATTTTGCACGTGCTAAATCGGTTACTGCATCTACTTTTGCTTGAATCAAGTGATCGCAATGCACTGTTGTTGGAATAGCAACTTTAGGTTTTCCAGCGTGCATAAATTGCAACAAAGCCATTTGTGCAGTCGCATCTTGACACGCAACACGGTCTGGTGCGAAATCAACATAGTCAACTCCTTTTTTGAATGCTTTTGAAGGCATTCCTTCCCAAAGGTGTGAATATAAAATTTTCTCTGTTAATGTTAAGGGTCTTCCAACGATTTCTCTTGCTTTATCAACGCGAGAAGACATAGTATCGTAAACCTTTTTAATCATATCAATATCAAAAGCCATAGTAATCTGTGTTAGTTTATTAGACTACAAATTTAAACAATTCCGATTAATATTAAAGATATTTTAATAAAAGTAGCATTTGAAGTGATTATTATTTGTAAAATGTCAATTTTCAACATTTATATTGAGATATAATCAAAATAGAATTAAAATATTATAAAATTATTAATTAAAACTATTATTATTATCAAATTCGGAATGAAGCATATTAGGAAATTCTCTTTAATCTATATAAATAAGGCTTAATTCAAATTTAATAGCTATTGCTAATTTTAGAAGTTGAAATTAGAATAAATAGTTCGGATTGCTATTTGTTGCCCATTTCACAAAACAAAAAAGCCTCAAAACTTATTTCTAAATTTTGAGGCTTTTCAATTATTCTATTTTATTACAACAAGGAATTGATTATTTTTTCAATTGAAATTCCTTCCGCATCGGCTTTGTAATTTTTAACAACACGATGTCTTAAAATTCCTGTTGCAACGGCTTTTACATCTTCAATATCTGGTGAGAATTTTCCGTTGAAAGCAGCATTTGCTTTAGCCGCTAAAATCAAATTTTGAGAGGCTCTTGGTCCTGCTCCCCAATCGATATAGTTTTTTACAAATTCATTTGAAAACGCATTCTCAGGGCGCGTTTTGCTTACTAAAGTTACCGCATATTCAATGACATTATCAGCAACAGGAATTCTACGAATTAACTGTTGAAAATCGATAATTTCTTGTGAATTGAACAATGGATTTACGGTGATATTCGCATCAGAAGTCGTGCTTTTTACCACCTGAACTTCCTCGGCAAAAGAAGGATAATCTAATTTTATAGAGAACATAAAACGGTCTAATTGCGCTTCTGGCAAAGGATATGTTCCTTCTTGCTCAATTGGATTTTGCGTTGCCAAAACAAAATAAGGCAACGATAATTTATAATTATGACCTGCGATGGTAACGGCACGTTCTTGCATTGCTTCTAATAAAGCTGCTTGGGTTTTAGGTGGCGTTCTATTAATCTCATCTGCCAAAATAATATTAGAAAAAATTGGCCCTTTCAAGAATTTGAACTGTCTGTTTTCATCTAAAATTTCACTTCCCAAAATATCTGAAGGCATTAAATCTGGAGTAAATTGAATTCTTTTAAAGTCCAATCCCAAAGCCTGCGCAATAGTATTAACCATCAACGTTTTTGCCAATCCCGGAACACCAACTAAAAGTGCATGTCCGCCAGAGAAAATACTCAATAAAATTTGATCCACAACTTCTTCCTGACCAACAATTATTTTTGCAATTTCAACTTTAAGTTCAAGTCTTTTTTGGACTAATTTATTTATTTCGGCTACGTCAGACATTAAAATTTAGATTTTAAATTTAGATTTAGATTATGGTCTTAAATCTGAAAACTCAATACGAGAATAAACTATTTCTTTAACCAATTGTTGGTGAATTTACAATCTCTATATTCTCCATTGATTTTGATATACGTTTCTTTGATTTTTTCATCAAACCACTTACCAATTCCTTTGATTTGTTTTTCTTTTAAAGCAATACTTTTGATTTTTAAATAATCTTTAGCATAATCAGCTGTATGCTCATTGATACGATTTGTAACCGTTAAAAGTTTGAATTTCTTTTTTCCAGATTGGTCTTCTTCTGCCAATGGACTTGAAATTTCACCTTCTTTCAAACTAGAAACATTACTGTATAATGAAGGATCCATTTTTGTCAATTCAAAACGGGTATCTTGAGTTTTAGGATTAATTAATACACCCCCATTTGCTCTTGTTTCTTTTTCATCAGATAAAGTTCTTGCAGCTTCCGCAAATGTAATCTCTTTATCTTCAATTCGTTTTTTGATTAATGCAATTTTTTCTTTTGCTTCTTTCAATGATTCATCTGAAACTTTAGGAATTAAAAGTATGTGACGCAAATCAATTTCTTGACCTCTAATTTTTTCTACATAAATAATATGATACCCAAAATCAGTTTGAAAAGGCTCCGAAATTTCACCTTCGGCGAGACTAAAAGCCACATCTTTAAACTCTTTAACGAAAGGTGTTTTACGTGTCATTTTATAAAAACCACCCGAAGATCTTGATCCTGGATCTTCAGAATACAAAACTGCCTTACTGAAAAAACTCGCACCGCCTTGAATGTCGTTTTTAAATCCTTTCAATTTATCAATTACTTTTTGCTTTTCTTCGTCAGTAATTTTTGGAGTTACAACAATTTGTGCTACTTCCATTTCTGATCCAAAAACAGGTAATTCAGCCGTTGGTATTTTCTTAAAAAAAGTACGAACTTCCTCAGGTGTAACTTCTACAGCATCAACAATCTTTTTTTGCATTTCTTCTGTCAACTTATTTTCTTTAAGAATGTCAAAGAAATACGTTCTAAATTCTTCCTCAGAATTCTTTTTGTAGTACTGAATTACTTTGTCAAGTGAACCAATTTGTTCCACCATATAATTAATTCTGTCGTCCATCATTTTCTTAACTTCATCATCTTTCACAACAATACTGTCTTGAATAGCTTGGTGCGCATATAATTTATCTTCCAATAATTTCCCTAACATCTGACATCTTGAAATGTCTTTTATAGAGTTTCCTTGGCTTGAAATTTCTAAATATCCTTTATCAATATCTGAATCCAAAATGATATAATCGCCAACAGTTGCAATAATTCCATCGACTTTTTGTCTTGATGTTGGCATCTTAACTTTCGTTGAATCCGATACTTTTTCCTTTATAATTTCTTGTGCATTTATTGCAATAGAGAACACAGAAAAAAGTACAATTAGGGCCGTTTTAGTATTTAAAAATTTCATATTTATTTTATTTATTGTCATCATCCGCTAAATCTTATTCGATTTTATTAATTGTAATTTTTACTTTAATTTATTCTAAATACTTGAAAACAGTGCAATTAAAATTATTTTTATGGTTTCAATTGTTTTTTTACTTTTTCAAAAACCGCTTGGTTTACTTCAACTTTAAATTCGTTTTTTAAGTCTTTAACCCAGTTTTCTTCCAAATATTGTTGGTAATCATTAATTACTTTTCCTTTGCATTCTTCTAGTGTTTTTGGACCTGCGGGCAGTGTTATATTTACTTTAGTGACAAAATAATATTCCCCATCTTTAATAATTTCAGAAATTCCAGTTTCAAATTTAAGGTTTTTAGGTAACACTTCGTTTCCTTCTTCAAAAACTCCCACTTTTGACATTACATTTACAATACCATCTTTAAGATTCAATTTTTCTTTGATGAAATCAGCCGTTTTATCTTGTTTCAATAATTTTTCAGCTTTTTTAATTACATCCAATTTTGTAGATGAAAGAATAGTTACATCCAATCTGTTTTTCCAATTGTAATTTTTAAGATTTTTATCATAAAAGCTTTTCAAACCTAAAGTATCTGTTTTCGATTTTGTCCAAATTTCTTTTTCCATTAAATCAAAAAGCAATAATCCATCGCGATATTCATCCATTACAGCTGAAAATTCTGGGAATTCATTCTCCAAATTATCATCATAATATTGAGCCAACTCTTGATCTACATAACTTTGATATAATTTATCAATAAGTTTCGCAATTGGTTTTAGCGTGTTTGGCGATTTTTGTTGCGATTTTACAAACGTTAAAAAAGAAGCGCCAGTAAGCGATTTTACTTTATTAATTGTAAATAAATTTGCATTAAAATCTTTTAAATTTGCAGGAACTTCCCATTTTCCTTCATAGAAATCTTTTGTAATTAATTTAGAAACCACAGCAAATAACTTATCGTCTCTTTTTACGGTATATTTTTTTCTTAATTTATCCGTCATTGAAGCCACAATCAATCTTGAACGATCGTCTTTACTTACTTTCGTTTCTAAATCTGGTTGCATTTCTTCCAACGTTTTTACTGGAAATTTATCAAGAAATTTTACGATATGCCACCCAAATTGACTTTTGAAAGGTTCAGAAATTGGATTTTCTTTTGTCAATGAAAAGGCAACCGTTTCAAATTCTTCCGAACTTAATTGTCCCGAACCAAAACGATTTAATACGCCCCCTTTTGAAGAAGATGATTTGTCTTCAGAAAATTGTTTGGCTAAATCCTCGAATTTTTCGCCTTGTTGCAATTTTTTATAAATATCTTGAATTGTATTTTTTGCTTTATCCGCATCAACTTCAACTTTACCGTCGGCAGCTGCTTCAGGGTTCAAAATCATAATATGAGCAACAGAAACCTCGCCTCTGTTATCACGAACATCTTCAACTTTTATCAAATGGTATCCAAAACGTGTACGAACAGGGTTAGAAATGTTTCCTTTTGCCGTTTTATAAGCAGCAGTTTCAAAAGCATAAACCATTCTAAAAGCAGAGAAATATCCTAAATCCCCTTTATTTTCTTTTGCAGAAGGATCTTGAGAATAATCCGTTGCTAATTTTCCAAAATCTTCACCAGCAATAGCTCTTTTACGAAGGTCTAAAATTTGATTATAGGCTTTCAAAGTGTCTTCTGGAGTTGCATTTTCGTCAACCATTAATAATATATGAGACGCTTTAATTTCTTTTAAAGAACGTTTGTATCCTTCTTCGATAAGCTCTTTTGTTACTTTTGAATCTGATGTATAATTTTTAGAAAGTTGCGTTCTATATGACTTTAACTCGTTTTGGTATGAGGTTCCGTCTTGCAATCCTAATTTATATGCTTTGTTGATTTTAAGTTTATAACCAACAAATAATTCTAAATATTGATTCAAATCTTTTTGAGATTCATCTTTTACTAAATCAAGATTTTTGTTATAAACTCTTGCAAATTCGTCTGTATAATAAGGCTTATTGTCAATTGTAAATAAAACATCTTTCGTGTTATTTTGAGCAAATCCAATGAAATTTAACGAAAGTAAAAGTCCAAAAAATAATTGTTTCATTTTCATTTTATGTAAATTAATTATATAATGATATTAAAATTGTTAAGTATAAATTGCAACTCACAAAAATAGCAATTCAATTACATTATACAACTATAGGGAATACTATTAACAAAATTTTATTAACAAAAGAATGGAAATTTATTGTAAACATTATTCTCTTTGAATAGTTTGCGGATTATTTGTTGAATAAATAGTATTTTTGCAATCCATTTATACAATATATGAGCTTTTTAAAAGAAATTGAAAGACGAAGAACTTTCGGAATTATATCGCATCCCGATGCTGGAAAAACTACTTTAACTGAAAAACTTTTACTTTTTGGTGGGGCAATTCAGGAAGCAGGTGCTGTAAAAAACAATAAAATTAAAAAAGGAGCGACTTCCGATTTTATGGAAATTGAACGCCAAAGAGGAATTTCGGTTTCTACTTCGGTTTTGGCATTTAATTATAAAGACAAAAAAATAAACATTCTTGATACGCCTGGACACAAAGATTTTGCTGAAGATACTTTCCGAACTTTAACCGCCGTTGATAGCGTTATTGTGGTAATTGACGTTGCAAAAGGAGTTGAAGAGCAAACCGAAAAATTAGTTTCTGTTTGTAGAATGCGTAATATTCCAATAATTGTTTTTATCAACAAATTAGATAGAGAAGGAAAAGACGCCTTTGATTTAATGGATGAAGTGGAACAAAAATTAGGATTGACAGTAACTCCGTTGAGTTTTCCGATTGGAATGGGTTATGATTTTCAAGGAATTTATAATCTTTGGGAACAAAACATTAATTTATTTAGTGGCGACAGTCGAAAAAATATCGAAGAAACGATTGCTTTTTCAGATGTCAAAAACCCTGAATTAGAAAAAATTATAGGTCAAAAACCTGCTGATCGACTTCGAGAAGAATTAGAATTAATTGATGAAGTTTATCCAAAATTTAATCGTCAAGATTATTTAGATGGAAAATTGCAACCTGTGTTTTTTGGTTCTGCATTGAATAATTTTGGAGTTCGAGAATTGTTGGATTGCTTTGTAGAAATTGCTCCATCGCCACGACCAAAAGATTCCGAAACAAGATTGGTTGACCCAAAAGAAGAAAAAATGTCGGGTTTTGTATTTAAAATCCACGCCAATATGGATCCAAAACACAGAGATAGATTGGCATTTATAAAAATTGTTTCTGGAACATTTGAAAGAAACAAACCCTATTATCACGTTCGTCAAAAGAAAAATCTAAAGTTTTCTAGTCCAAATGCATTTTTCGCTGAGAAAAAAGAAATCGTTGACATTTCCTATCCAGGAGATATTGTAGGCTTGCACGATACAGGGAATTTTAAGATTGGTGATACCTTAACTGAAGGCGAAATTATGAGTTTCAAGGGAATTCCAAGTTTCTCGCCAGAACATTTCAGATATATCAATAATGCTGATCCGATGAAAGCAAAACAATTGGACAAAGGAATTGACCAGTTAATGGACGAAGGTGTGGCGCAGTTATTTACATTAGAATTGAACAACCGAAAAATCATTGGAACTGTTGGTGCTTTACAATATGAAGTAATTCAATACCGATTGGAACACGAATACGGAGCAAAATGTTCCTATGAGAATTTCCCTGTTCACAAAGCATGTTGGGTAAAACCCACGGATCCTAAAAGTGAAGAATTTAGAGAATTTAGAAGAATCAAACAGAAATTTTTGGCACACGATAAATACAACCAATTAGTGTTTTTAGCCGATTCGGATTTCACCATTCAAATGACACAAAATAAATTTCCAAATGTAAAATTGTTCTTTACTTCAGAGTTTGAATAAATTGCTTGAAGCAGAATAAAGAAATTTACTTTTATATTATTTAAATTATTAAATAAAAAAAATCCCATTCACTAAGTGAATGGGATTTTTTAGTATCTAAAAGTTAGTGTTATTTTTTGATAACTCTAACAGTTTTCATTGCATTTTCAGTTGACACTTGAATGAAGTAAGCTCCATTAGCATAACCTGACATATCAATTTGAGTAGTTGTAGCATTAATATCTTTGTTCAAGAATTGTTGCCCTATCATATTAAATACTTTCACATGAGTAATTTCTTTAGAATAACTAATGTTTACAATATCACTTGTTGGGTTTGGATAGTAAGAGAAGCTAGCTAAATCAAACTCTTCTTTACCTAAACATGGCCCAGAAGCAGTAACTTCCAATCTTGGTCCTTCGCAACCATTAACCATTTGAGATACATAATAAGATGTATTCAATACCGCTGGAGTTGTTGAAGAAATTGCTACTGTAGAAGTATTGGTAGCATACCAAGTAAATACCGCACCTATATCTCCTGAAACTATGAAGTCTGCAATAGTTCCTAAACAAGAATCTTGAATAGCTAAACCTGTAGGAGTTGCAGTTGTATTAATAGTTATAACTCCAGTTAATGCTGCTGAGGCAGTACAAAGTCCCGTTCCTATTACAGAAATAGCACCCGCTGCAGTTGGAATACCACTAATAGTGTACGTATTTCCAACTAAAGCACCACTTAAACCTGAAGGTAACGTTGCCGTAACCCCAGTTCCATTAGTCACAGTATAAACAATATTTGCAATTGCAGTACCTTCACAAACCGTTTGAGTTGCATTTGCAGAGGTTAAAGCTAAAGTAGTATTGGCATTAACCGTTACAGGAACAGTTGCAGTTGAAGTACAACCAGCAACAGATGTTGCTGTTGCAGTATACGTAGCTGCTGCAGCAACAGTACTAGATTTAAAGTAAACTGTTGTTGCACTTGTTCCTAGTGTATAAGGAGTAGTTGCAGCTAGATCAGTATATAAATTTGCAATTGGAGTCCAAGTAGTAGCTGTAGGAACAGATCCAATACCTGTAACATTAACGTCATCAATTGCAACATAATTACAACCGAATACCCTTCCAATCACTGCGAATCTTACATAAGCTGTTGAAATTCCTTGTAACCCACTCAAACTTACTGTTTGATTTTGAGCAGTATAAGCTGTTCCACCAGAAGGTGTAAATGTAAACGCATCTGACCAATTTGTATTATCAGAAGATGTTTGAACTTTAAATACATAAGGATAAGTAGTAGCACTGTAATTACTTAATAAATATTTAAAATTTAATTGAAGTGAATTAAGTGCCGATGCATTGAAAACTGGCATAGAAGCATAATAGGTATCTGTTTCAGTCGTGGTAGCATTTGTAAAACTTAAACCCAATTCATTGGCAGTTCCACCAGCATTTGCAGAAGCTGAAATAATTACTGCAGACGTAGTTGTTGGGCTATATGTTACCCAGCCTGCAGGCATCGTAGCGCCATTAAAATTCTCAATAAAGTTATATGAACTGGAAATCGTTCCTCCTGTTGCAACTAATGGTAAAACCGTATCAACACAAACTGAGGCTGATGTTGGTGCTATTGTTACTGTAGTTGGTAATGGATTTACAGTTACTGCAAAAGTAGCCGTATTACTACATGTTCCATCAGAAGCCGTTAAGGTATACGTTGTTGAAACAGATGGACTAAATATCCAACCTGTAATTTCATCTCCTGAAACGCTAGTAGGTGAAGGTGACCAAGTATAGGTGTTAAAACTAGAAGCCAAACTTGTAACTGCAACGGCAGAAGTAGTTGACTGACCGCTACAAATGGTTGCTGTTGAACTACCCAATATTAAGACTGGCGGTGTATTCAATGTAGCCGTTACTGGTACACGAACTCCTGTACAAAACTCTTGTATATTTATATTATGAAAATAACTATATGTAGTTGAAGATACCCCTGAATCATATCCAGAAGTAATTGTCCCTAAAGCCCCAAGAGTGTATGGATAAGTAAATCCGGAAATACTTCTGTTTACTGATTGTGAAAATGATGCTAGTAATCTATAAGTACCAGGAACAATATCAAATCCAATATTCATAGTATACCAACTAGCCGAAGCACCTTGGGGAACAATAATAGTTCTAGTTGCAATTTGTGTGCCTGAAACATTATCTACTAATCTTACAATAACAGTGTTGGATACTGAAGTAGTAGGAGAATAATATTCTGCAGATAATAAAGTAAATGCCTTAGTTGCAGTAAACAAAATACCTCTTTCAGATGATGCGCCAGTTGAACTAGGTACTGCTGTGTTATCTAGACCTATATTATTGATAATTGGATCTAAACTTCTCTCTTCAACATAATAAGTAGTTGTTGCTGATAAGGATGGTGTTGTAAATGTAGCACCTGAAGCTAAAGCACTTCCACCTGTAGGTCCAGCATACCAATTTAATAAATTGTTAGCATTTGATACTGTAGCTCCTAATGCAAATGTAGCACTAGTTGCACATTTTGTTTCTCCTGCAACGGATGTTGGTTGTGGATTGTTTACAGTTATAGTACTAGACCCAGTAACAATTACACCACCATTATCGGTAACGGTAAGTGTATAGGTTTTTGTAGAAGTAGGTGATACTGATATTGACGCTGTAGTTCCTACAACGGTTGTCCCATCACTCCATGAATACAAGTAAGGAATACAGCCACCAGTTGGAGCACCTGTTAAAGTAACAGAACCTCCTACACATACATTTGAAGAAGCAGGAGTTACACCTGTTAATGCCAATGCAGATACAGCAGTTGAAACAGTAACGTCTTGAGTTGCGCTACAACCCGTAGTTGGGTTAGTTGCAGTTACAGTATACGTTGTTGTTGCTCCAGTAGGTAAAACAGTAGTGCCTGCTGCAGTAGTAATTGCAGGAGTAGAATTCCAAGACCAGTTGTAACTAGAAGTAACATTTGCTAGTGCTTGACCGCCAAACACTACATTTGGACGGGTGTTGTATGCAGTAATTGTAGCTGTAGACGATACACTGGTACAAGCTACCGTATTGGCAGTTGTTACCGAGTAATACGTTTGGGAGTTATTTGAAGCATCAGCACCATTTTGTAACATATCAATAATGATATTTGAAGTACCATTCCAAACAAACGGAGTTGAGAAAGGAATAGTCTGAATACCACTAGCGGTATGTGTATAGGTTTGAGATGGATAAACTGTGGTATAACCAGTTGTAGATTCAAATGTAGTAGTTAAAGCAGATACTGAAGAAGTACCAATTTTAATTACGGTTGCAGGGTTAGTAGCAGCGGAACCTAAAGTAGCAATTTTGAATGCCATTGAAGTAATATTTCCGGCTGACAATCCAGCTGCTTGTAATTCTGCTGCGGTGAATACCATTTGCATTCTGTAAGAAGGCCATCTGTTATTAAATGCAGTTACATAATCCCAATCTCCAGTTAATGAAGTTCCCGTACCCACAGTAGCAGTTCCGGCACCGATTCCAACAATTGTTGCAGCTAAATTTATTGTACTACCAACACAAGCCACGTTAGGGTTAGCCGTTGCAGTAGTAATTACTGGTAACGTATTAACTGTTATCGTTTGTGTAGATGTAAATGAACAACTTCCATCTGTTGCAGTTAAAGTATAGGTATATGTTCCTAATTGTGTAGGTGTAATTATTGCTGAACTTCCAGTGACAGCTGTAGTAGCTCCACTTCCTGCAGTGGCACATATCCAACTGTAAGTTATTGCTGGAGAACTTGCTGTTGGTGTTGCAGTAAACGTAACAGAACCTCCATTACAAATATTATTATTATTATTTGAAGCAGAGTTAACAATAGTATAACCTGTCACACTTAAAGTAGCAGTAGTTGGAGTTGGAGATACACAAGGCGCAGTACCTGTAACGATACATTGATATTGATAACCATCTAAACCTGGTGTAAGGGTAGCAATGGTTAATGTAGCTGTAGTACCACCTGTTGTTCCTGTTCCCACATTTGCCCATGTTCCAGAGCTGTTTGCTCTTTGTTGCCATTGGTACGTTAATCCTGTACCAGTAGCAGCAGTTGTAAATGTTGCATTAGCAGCATTTGAACAAACGGTAACATCTGAAGGTTGTGTGGTAATAGCTACTATATCATTAACTGTTAATATGGCAGCATCTGAATTAATTAAACCACTCAACACACATCTATATCTTTGTGATGTGGCTGCAGTTAAACCAGAAACCGTTAACGTAGTAGTCGTTTCACCTACAATATCAGACCATAAAGTACCATTATTAGTACTTACTTGCCATTGGTATGTTGGAGGTGTACCAGATGTAGCTATAGTAAATGTAGCAGTACCATTACTACAAATAGTAGTAGAAACTGGTTGTGTTGCAATAGCTGTTGTACTAATTGTTAACGAAACCACATTTGATGTAACTGATGTACAAGGTGCAGCACCAGAAACGATACATTTATAATTGTAACCGTTCATTGAATTAGAAACAGATAGTGCAGTATATGTTGCACTTGTAGCACCAATAATATTGTTCCAAGTTACACCGTTATCTGTACTTTCTTGCCATTGATAAGTTAACCCTGAACCCGAAGCCGCCACCGTAAAGGAAGCATTTGAATTCTCTAATGAAACCGAGTTACTTGGTTGTGTAGTAATGGCTACTGGTGTGTTAATTACAACTGTAAATGTTTGTGGTGTTGCACTTATACATCCATTTGCATTTTTAACCGTAATAGTTCCAGTATAAGTACCTGGAGTAGCACCAGTTAGCACTGATAAAGCAATAGGTGAAGTTAATGTAGTATATGGGACATCTGCAAAACCAGCTAATTCAGCTGCTGCATTAAAATCAATTGTGTATTGAGTAGGCGTACCGGTTGTAGCAGTATAACTTAATGAAGAACTTGTACCTCCATTACATACTGGAGTAGTTGCGTCTAATGTAATAGTAGGTAACGGATTTGGTGTTACCGTTACTGGAGTAGATACTGAACACGAACCTAATGTTGATGTTGCTGTATAGGTAGCTGGTGCTGTTAATTTAGCATAAACCACTGCAGCAGCAGTACCCGTATAAGCAGTTGTAGCCGCAGCATCAGTATATAAATCTGTTGTAGGCGACCATATAATTGAACCAGGTGCTGAAATTACTCCCACAAATTGTGTGTTTAATCTTTTAGTACTCAAAGTTGCAGTTGGAATAGTAGCAGCAAAACCATCAGAAGTTGAAACAGTGGAAGTAGTAGCAGTAGCTACAGTATTTCCAGTAGTAGCAGTATAATAAGTAATTGCATTGTTTAAATTATCAGCACCTGTACTTCTTAAATCAAAAATTAAATTTGAAGTTCCATCCCAAGTGTAAGGCGTGTCAAAAGTAATTGTATTTTCACCAACAATATAAGAGTAGGTTGCAGCTGTTTTAACTAATGTTAAGCCTGTTGATTGAAAAGTTGTTAAAGTTCCAGAAGCAGCATTACCCATTCTAACCTTTAAATCAGTAACATTACTTGCGTCTCCAAGTGTTGTAATATTAAATTTAACCGCAGAAATGTTACCCGCAGATAAACCTGCTGCAGACAATTCTGAGGGAGTAAATACCATTTGCATCCAATAATGTTTATACCTATTGTTGAATGCTGTAGGCTCTGTAGTAGCAGCAGCAGTTAATGTAGTAGCTGAACCAATAACAACCGTACCTGCGCTAGTTACATTACCTCCTGATGAAGACAGTGTAGCTGTTCCACCACTACAAATTGCAGCAGGCGGCGCTATAATAATTGCACTTGGTGTAGGATTCACTGTAACAACTACCGTAGCCGTTGTTGAACATCCGTTCGCATCAGTACCTGTAACGGTATAGGTTGTTGTAGCTGTAGGAGAAGCTGTAACTGAAGTTCCAGTTGTAACTGATAATCCAGTTGCAGGTGACCAAGCATAATTAGAAGAACCAGCAGCAGTTAATGGAGTAGATGTTCCGTTACAAATAGTTACCGCAGCAGAAACTGTAGTTACCGCAGGTGTATTTACTACAACCGCAATAGGTGTAGCATAAGCCATAGTAGTACCACTACAAATTGCTTTTAATCTGTAATAGGTAGTAGTTGTTATGATTCCCGTTGCAAGATTTGTATATGTTGCAGATGCTGCTCCCATACTAACCGGCGTAGTAAAAGCCATATCGGTAGCACTTTCCCACTCATATGTAGTATTAATACCTATCGTGTAACCTGTAGCAGTAATCGTAGTACTTCCTGTTCCACATAATGCTGGGTTAGTTGCAGAAACTGTACCTGCTGTTAAAGTTTGTGTTGTACAATCTAAGGTTGTAAATTCATCAGCTCCTATATCTGGAGTTGAACCCGAACGTACCTCTCCGTCTATATCTGTTGTTATACCTGCAATTGGGGTAGCCAAATTCTCAAATGCAAAATTTGTTCCCAAATTCATGTGCATATCGGTAGCCGAAACAAAATTAGGTGTAATTGCTTTAGAATTTGCATTTTGTCCAAAGCCAGTTACAATAGCAGCAAGATCTGTTCTATCAATTGCATTTATATTTCCTAAAGCTGTACCTGCACAAGAATAATTGTTATAATCTATAGTTGTATATGCAGCATTTGTAGCAGTTGCATCATAAATAGCATAACGAGTTCCTTGCGTTTGAGGGTTAGCAAAAATATTATTTCTAATATCTAAACCTACAACCCCGGAAGTAATATATAAAGCAGAAGTAGTAATAGTTGCACTAGCTGCTGTAGTATTCATGTTCACCGTATTGTTATAAATTTTATAACCCCCACCAGTAACAAGTGCGATACCGTGGGCACCTCTAGTAACTGTAGCGTTTCCTCCAATATTGATAACGTCGTAAATCATATTGTTATCCAAAGTCAATCCACTAGTTGTAGAAGTAGAATTTAATTGAATACCATAGGCTTGTCTAGTTGTAGCATTTAATACATTACTAATTTTATTTTTAGAGATAGAACCTCCTGTTGTCAATCCGCCAACATAGATACCTGCTAAATTAACATTTCCACTCGCAGTAACTCCAACAACAGTATTACTTGATATATTTACTCCTGTTTGATTTGAAATAAATACTCCATTTAAACCAATTTTTGATGCAGCAACAGAAGACCCAATTGTATTGTTAAGAATACTATTAGAGGCATCACCGGCTGCAGAACCTGCCATACCAACACCATAATAAGCTGCTGTAATTAAATTGTTTTGAATAGTATTATTAGTATTCCCCGCATCAGCAACAGCAGTAATAGTAGTACCAGATGTAATAACACCGGCTAAAGTAGTTGCTGGCGCATTTCCTGTAATAATACAATTTTTAACCGTATTGTTTGTAGCTCCATTTAAAGGAGTAGCAATACTAGCCATCCAAACTACCGCACTTGAAGTGCCTGTATTGGTATTAGCAATTGTTAAACTTTTATCCGTAGCATTAGCATTAGAACCGTCTAAAATAACATAATCAGCACCATTTAACTTAATAATCGCTGCTGTTGATGATCCTGTAATTGACGTAACAACACCCGTTGCTGGTTTTATTGTTAAGGTATTGATAGCACTTGCTAATGTATTTGCATTTACAACAATAGGAAATGTTTCTGCAGATGAATAAGACGTATCTGTTAAACTAAACACTACTGGACCTGTTAAGCAATATGAATTATATGCAGTAAGTGCAGCTGTTAATGTAGCAAAATGACCTGCTTCACCCGCTAAATTAGTTGCTCCTACAGAATATAAACCATTTAAACTTTCTGTAACTGTTCCCGTTAAGGCAACATCTACATTTGTTGCTAATCCGCCACCACTAATAGTAATAGTAGAAGCATAAGCTGTAGTTGTAGTTGGAGAAAATTTAACATAGATCAATTTGTCTGTAAACATACCACTCGTATGATTTACATTTATTGAAGAACTAAAAGTAATATTATCTTCTGAAACAGTAAATCCGGCTGGAGCAGCAATAGTAACATCAGTACCTGTTAAATTAATACCATTCATGGTAAATGTTACTGCAGCTGATGTAGTATTATTACACACATTTGTAAAAGCTACAGCAGTTGGCGCTGAAGGAATTGTACCTAAAGTAGGTACAGCAGCTGGAGTTGTAAAACTCCATATAGTAGCACAACTAGCAGCACCTGCTCCATTTTTAGGAACAATTTTCCAATAATAAGTTGTACTTGCTGCTAAAATACCTGTGTTATAAGTAATACCCGCTTGATTAGTAGCAACTACTGTTGTAGGAGTAGTATTTTGATCAAAATATACATCATATCCTGAAGCATTAGCTGCTGCAGTCCATGTTAATTGAACACCTGTTTGAGCTTGCCCTGTTGCTGCATCTGCAGGTGCTGAATAAGTAGCACAAGCTACAACAGCTGTAAATTCATCAGCTCCAATATCAGGATTTGATACATCACGTGTGTTGCCATCAAAATCGGTTGTGTAACCAGAAATTGCAACAGCTCCTCTATCTATACCCACATTATTAACAACTGGAGCAAAATGCAAATAAGTTAAATCTGAACCTGTTGTACTTGCAAACGTAGGATTATTTGAAATAGAATTTGTGTCTCTAGTACTTACTCTAGTTTTATAAGCTGCTAGTGTGGCATCTGTATTAGTTCCATCAGTATATACACCACTAGTTCCAAAATATAAATTATTATTAGATGTTGTAGCAAAATTAGCTAAATCTGTTGCGGCACTTCTTCTAAAAGCAACTGCTAAACCAGTACCGTTTGCACCAGAAGCATTTACAATAATATTGTTACGCAAATCTAAAGCTGCAGTAGTACCCGTAGCACTATAGGTATGAAAAATACTAGACGATCCAAAGTTTGCTCCCGAAGAAGTAGCATTTAAACGAATAGTATTATAATATAATTTTAGCGTTGATAAAGCAACAGTTGTTGTAATATTAATACCTCTAATTGCATCTGAAGTACTTGTGGTAGAAGGAGCAAATAAATTCCCTACTATATTATTATAAACATTTACAGTTGTACCACCAGAAATTCTAATTCCATTAACAATCCCTGCTGCATTATCAGCGGTTAGACCATATATTTTATTATTATTTAAATTAGTGAAATTACCAGATGCCAAATCTATTCCTATTACAGTTGCAGCACCAGTTGAAGATATATTACCTATAGTGTTTCCGTAAACATTCATTGTTGTTGAAGTAGAACCAGTAACACCTAGAGCAAGAATTGATGTACCTGAACTACTAATGTTAGTTATGGTATTACCAGTTGTTATAGAACCAGGAGATTGCCAACCGGAATACATAACACTAACTGCACCAGCACCCGTAGTAATATTGTTAAAAGTATTATTTTGAATACTTGTAACAGGTCCTCCTGCCGCAACACCATCCTGAACTAATAAACCTGTAAAAGCAGTTGCACCTGTTAAAGATATATTAGAAAAGTTATTACTATTATATGTTGAAGTAACAGTTGATGGTGAACTACCACTTGTACTAAAAATAGTTACAGTACCTCCAACACCTGTTTTACTAAAACCAGTTACAATAGAGTTATTGCTTAAACTCATAGTACCATTAACTGGAACAGTTAAACCACCATTACTGAAAAACGTAAAAGAACCTGTAGTATTAGAAGTAATATTGGTAAAGGTATTACCATTAAAGTTATTTACTAAATTTGGCATTACATTAGAAATGGCAGTAATAGCTCCAGATGTAGCAACAGCACTTTGTAAAGCAGTAAAATTATTATTATTGATATTTTGTGTTGATGTTGCCGTACCTGTAGTAGCTTCAACAGTAACACCTTGAATAGTACCAGAAGTAAAACCATGCGTTAAAGCAATAGTATTGTTGTTGATCTTATTGGTAAAAGTTCCTGTTGGGGTATTAGAAGCAGCAGGAATAAAAATACCTCTTAGTGTTGTTGCAGCTGCATTCACACCACCATTAGAACTGGTGATATTGTTATAGGAAACATTAAATCCAATAGAGTTGCGCACCAATATACCGTTAATAGTACCCGAAACATTTATAAAAGTAATTCCAGTTGACGTTGTACCAAAATTGGTTATGGTATTTCCGGTAAGCGCCGATGATCCACCGATATCAATACCAGTATTTGTATTCGCTGCCAGTGTAGGGCCTACCACAACAATTCCCAAGTTGACATTACTTATGGTATTGCCATAAACTTTCAGGTTATTATTTCCAGATGTTACTGTTGTAACAGAAGTTGTAACCGCAGTAGCCGAGTGAGTTGAATTACTATAAATACCTACACTGTTAGGATTCGTTCTATTTAAAGTGATCGTATTATTTTGAATGGTACAGTTTTGAGCACCATTACTTATAGAAGAATAAAGAAGAGCAATACCCCACTCTATTTGAGTTGTCGCAGTAGTATTACCAATTGACTCAGCCATTACAAAGTTTTGAAGTGTAATAAAATCAGCCCCGATAATTTTGAAGAAGGCATCAGTAGTTGTATTCGCACCTACTCCTGCAGTAATTGTATTGCCACCTCCATCAAAAATAAATCTATTTGTATCAGATCCTCCTGTTATAGCAGTGTTGGTTATAGAATAACCTCCAGCTGGAGCTGTTTGAGGACTCGAAGCATCCAATGTAATTATAACTGGACCAGAAATTGCTGTTCTAGTATTTACATCGGCAATTGCAAGAGACAAAGATGTATAGGTCGAACTCATCGCAGGAGTTGTATTCCCTGGATTAGTCAAAGTTACCTGCGCATTACTTTGTGTAAAACAAAACAACGTTACCAACACCGTTACAAAAGAAAGCAAAGTTTGTTTTTTAGGCGAAGATGATTTTGTTTCTTCTTTTCTAGTGTTCATTACTTGAGAAAACAAGCCTCGAACAAAATTGTAATTTTGATTCATAAATAGTTATTAATAGGTTAGGGTAATTTTGGTGTGAATTAATTGTTAAATAATAATCGCTAAAAATATAAAAAAATTATAATACAACAACTTTTTTAAACTTTTTTTTTTCACTTAATCGAAATATTTAACATTTGTAAAATTACAAACAGCTTAAAATAGTGTAAATAATAAAAATAAGTTTAAAATAATGAATTAGAAAAACATCCTTGTTAATAATAAAACTAAATGTTTAAAAACAACATTTACCTTTATATTTATAAAAACTCACTTCTCCTTTTCAAAACATTTAAATAAAATTTACTTTCCAAATTATAAATTGTTATTTTTGCTTAAATAAAATCACATAACTATGTTAATAATTGGAATTGCTGGAGGAACAGGAAGCGGAAAAACTACGGTTGTTCACCAAATTATGAACGAATTACCAGAAACCGAAGTCGGAATTATTTCGCAAGATTCCTATTATAAGGAAACCCACAACTTGAGTTTCGACGAGCGTTCACTCATAAATTTCGACCATCCACGAGCTATTGATTTTGATTTATTAGTTGCACATTTAAAAGATTTGAAAGAAGGAAAAAACATCAACCAACCCGTATATTCATTCGTAACGCACAACAGAACAGACGATACCATATTCACGCATCCTCGAAAAGTAATGATTGTAGAAGGAATTCTAATTCTCGCCAATGCCGAATTAAGAGAACTTTTTGATGTAAAAATTTACGTACACGCCGATTCCGATGAACGCCTCATCCGAAGATTAAGAAGAGATATTGCAGAACGAGGACGCGATATGAACGAAGTTCTAAACAGGTATCAAAACACACTGAAACCAATGCACGAACAGTTCATCGAGCCCACAAAAGCTTTTGCCGACATCATCATTCCAAACGATAAATACAACACCGTAGCAATAGATGTGGTAAGAGCCGTAATAAATCAGCGAATTTCATAAAATTTTTATTAATTTTATACCATTATTTTTTGGAGCTATTTCCTGCTGTCCGCTAAATCCTCGCTAAAAAGCGAGGGATACCGCTTCCATCAGGGCTAAAAAACATTCAGTAATTACTATGAAAAATCCGTTAAAAAAAACAATTCAAAAAAAACCTTGGCTAAAAATAATTAGCAACAAGTACCTTTTAATTTTACTATTATTCGGAACTTGGATGCTTTTTTTAGACAACTATTCCTATATGGATCAACGGGTTTTGAACAAGCAAATTGATGAATTACAAGACAATAAAAAATACTACCAAGACGAAATCAAAAAAGATAAAGGAAATATCAAATTACTGAAAAATCAAGACCAAGTAGAAAAATATGCACGCGAAAAATACTATATGAAAAAAGACAGCGAAGATATTTATATAGTTGAATTTGAAGGCGATACAATAAAAAAATAATTTAAAATAAACCTAAAATGGATACTGCATTATTCTCTGAATTTGAATTCGTTTCTTCAAAACAATGGAAACAAAAAATACAATTTGAACTCAAAGGCGCCGATTATAATGACACCCTAATTTGGAATTCCCCTGAAAATATTAAGGTAAAACCATTTTACCATCAAGACGATTTACAAGATGTTTTACCTGTAAATACAAAAGCTACCGAATTCAAAATATGCCAAAACATTTTTGTTTACGACCTCGAAAAATCAATAGAAAGAGCATTAGAATCAATCAGTCGTGGTGCCGAAAGCATCCGATTTTCTATAGAAGATAAAACCATTGACGTTGCAAAACTATTAGAAAAACTACCTTTAGAAAGCTGTACAATTTACTTCAATTTGGATTTTATTTCAATCGATTTCGTTTCTAAAATCGAAGCAATTGTCCAAAAAAGAAATGCAAAAATATATTGCAACTTAGATCCAATTGGTCAATTGGCAAAAGAAGGTAATTGGTTTAAAACCAAAGAAAAAGATAATTTTGAAACCTTAAATTCACTTTCAAAAACAGTTTCAAAAAGTTCAATTATCAGTATTGACGGAACTTTATATCAAAACGCTGGTGCCAATATGGTGCAACAAATAGCCTATTCACTCGCTCACGCCAACGAATATTTAAACCGAATTTCAATTATTAACCAACCTATAGTTTTTCAAATTTCGGTGGGAACAAACTACTTTTTTGAAATTGCAAAATTACGAGCGTTGCGGATTATATTTCATCTGATAGCCAAAGAATACCATCCCAATTTAGAATGTCATTTATTGGTTTCACCAACAAAAAGAAACAAAACAATATATGATTATAATGTGAATATGTTGCGCACCACAACCGAATGTATGTCGGCGATTATTGGTGGTGCAGACGCAATTGCCAATCTTCCTTATGACGCATTATACCATAAAGACAATGAATTTGGAGATCGAATTGCCAGAAATCAATTGTTAGTTTTAAAAAATGAAAGCTATTTTGATAAAGTAAATAATCCTGCCGATGGCACGTATTATATTGAAAGCATCACCAATCAATTGGCAGAAAAAGCATTGATTTTATTTAAAGATATAGAGGCAAATGGTGGATTTCTAAAACAATTGAACGAAGGAATTATCAAAAGAAAAATTCAAGAAAGTGCCGATAAGGAGCAAGAATTATTTGATTCTGGAAAAGAGGTTTTATTGGGAACGAATAAATATCCTAATAAAGACGACAAAATGAAACACGATTTAGAATTGTTTCCATTTGTAAAAGTAAAGCCAAGAAAAACATTGATTACGCCAATAATCGAAAAAAGATTAGCAGAGAAAATAGAACAAGAACGATTAGGCACTGAATAATAAGCGATATAAATTAGTGTAAATAGTCACTTAAAATGAAAAGAAAAAACTTACAACATATTACGTTAGTTGAAAATCAAGAACCGAAAGTTGAAAATAATTCAGTACATTCAATTGAAAATTTTCTTACTGCAGAACGAATTGAACTTAAACCAACCTATTCAAAATCTGATATTGAAGATTTAGAACATTTGGATTTTGCCGCTGGTTTCGCACCCAATTTGCGTGGTCCGTATGCTACAATGTTTGTCCGAAGACCTTGGACAATTCGTCAATATGCAGGATTTTCAACTGCCGAAGAAAGCAATGCGTTCTATAGAAGAAATTTGGCTGCGGGACAAAAAGGACTTTCTATTGCATTTGATTTACCAACGCATCGCGGTTACGATTCAGATCACGAACGCGTTGTTGGCGATGTTGGAAAAGCGGGTGTTGCTATAGATTCTGTTGAAGATATGAAGGTTTTATTCGATAAAATTCCTCTAGATGAAATGTCGGTTTCAATGACAATGAATGGAGCAGTTTTACCAATTATGGCTTTTTATATCGTTGCTGCAGAAGAACAAGGTGTGAAACCCGAACAACTTTCTGGAACAATCCAAAATGACATTTTGAAGGAATTTATGGTTCGTAATACCTATATTTATCCACCTACGCCTTCAATGAAAATTATTGCTGATATATTTGAATTTACAAGCAAAAAAATGCCGAAATTCAACTCAATTTCAATTTCTGGCTACCACATGCAGGAAGCTGGAGCAACCGCCGATATTGAATTGGCTTACACATTGGCAGACGGTTTAGAATATATAAGAACAGGGCTTTCTACTGGAATGAAAATTGATGAATTTGCCCCTCGCCTATCCTTTTTCTGGGCAATTGGAATGAATCATTTTATGGAAATTGCAAAAATGCGTGCGGGACGAATGATTTGGGCTAAATTAGTAAAACAGTTCAATCCAAAAGATGAAAAATCACTGGCTTTAAGAACACATTGCCAAACATCGGGTTGGAGTTTAACGGAGCAAGATCCTTTTAATAACTTGGCACGAACTTGCATTGAAGCAACAGCCGCAGCTTTTGGAGGAACACAATCTTTGCATACCAATGCCTTGGATGAAGCAATTGCATTACCAACAGATTTCTCTGCTAGAATCGCTAGAAATACACAGATTTATTTACAAGAAGAAACCAAAATTACCAAAACAGTTGATCCTTGGGCAGGAAGTTATTATGTTGAAAGTTTGACAAATGAAATTGCACAAAATGCATGGAAACTAATTGAAGAAGTAGAAGAATTAGGTGGAATGACCAAAGCAATCGAAGCTGGAATTCCAAAACTACGAATCGAGGAAGCTGCCGCAAGAAAGCAAGCACGAATTGATAGTAGCCAAGATGTAATTGTTGGAATTAATAAATACAGATTAGAAAAAGAAGATCCTTTGCATATTTTAGATGTTGACAATCAAATGGTTCGCAAGAAACAATTAGAACAATTAGATAAAATAAAGGCATCTCGAGATACAAAAAAAGTAAAAGAAACATTAGATAAATTGATTGCAACTGCAAAAAACGGGGAAGGAAACTTACTCGAAATTGCGGTTGAAGCAGCACGTTACAGAGCCACTTTGGGCGAAATTAGCGATGCATTAGAAACTGTTTTTGGTAGATATAAAGCTCAAATTAAATCCTTTAGCGGCGTGTATAGTAAAGAAATTAAAGACGACAAAAGTTTTGAAAAAGCAAAACAAATGGCTGACAAATTTGCAAAGCAAGAAGGTCGCCGTCCAAGAATTATGATTGCAAAAATGGGGCAAGACGGTCACGACCGTGGTGCAAAAGTAGTAGCAACTGGCTACGCTGATGTTGGATTTGATGTGGATATAGGTCCGTTATTTCAAACACCCGCAGAAGCTGCGAAACAAGCCATTGAAAATGACGTGCATATTCTTGGCGTTTCTTCCTTGGCAGCTGGACACAAAACGTTGGTTCCACAAGTTATAGAAGAACTAAAAAAATACGGTCGCGAAGACATTATGGTAGTTGTTGGTGGAGTAATTCCTGCACAAGATTATCAATTTTTATTCGATGCTGGAGCCGTTGCTGTTTTTGGCCCTGGAACTAAGATTAGTGAAGCTGCAATAAAAATATTGGAAATTTTGATTTGAGAGTAATACTTTTGAATATCCCTGATAGGTTTTAAAAACCTGTCAGGTAAATAGGATATAAACACATAAAATAATATATGCACGTAATTGAACCTCTTATTCATGGTAAATATTATCACATTTATAATCGTGGAATAAATAGTGATGCACTTTTTAAAGAGAAAAGAAATTACGAGTATTTTTTAAAGCTTTATGACGATCATATTGAACCAATTGCAGAAACTTTTGCTTGGTGCTTAATGAAAAATCATTTTCATTTTTTAATTCGAATTAAAAATGCAGACGAAAACAATCTCAAAAAGAAAATTGAGCCATCACAATCGTTTTCAAATTTGTTTAATGCCTATACAAAAGCATATAATAAAAGTTATAATCGCCATGGACCAATGTTTGAAAGACCTTTCAAAAGAAAAATGATTTCTAACGAGACCTACTTTCAAAATCTCATTGCATATATACATAATAATCCTGTGCATCATGCTATTTGTGAACATCCATTGAATTATCCCTGGAGTTCATACATTACATGTGTTTCTGAAAAGAAAACAAAATTAAAAAGAACTGAAGTTATTGCCTTTTTTAATGACCTTGAAAATTTTAAATATGTTCATCAACTAAAAATAAATGATTTATCAATTGATACTTTTTTAGGTGTGTAACTTTACGTTACACCTGACAGGTTTTAAAAACCTGTCAGGTGTAAGAATAAACAAACAAGTACTATGCATGCATACTAATTATTTTCTATATTTACAATTCTAAAAATACAAACTATGAATTTTTCAGCAAAAATGCTTCGTGATGATGCCTTATTAGGCAAAGTAATTGTGGTTACAGGTGGCGGAAGTGGTTT